>CANPYD010000005.1 GCA_947587775.1 uncultured Clostridia bacterium | reverse complement strand
TGGACATCCCTTCCCGCCGGGGTCAGATAATCAGCTCACACTATGGTATGTTACATACCAATTATCCACACACAAAAAAGAGAGGTTCGCCTCTCTTTTTTGTGTGTGGACGCTTTAAGACCTACTCCCTCGGATAAACGCCGAAGGCCTGCCCCTTGGGGGGGCTCGAGGGGGAAACCCTTACGGGGCTCGGACTGGGGGGCGGCGATCTCCCGCTCTTTTCTTCTGTTGATAAACTTTTTCGTTCAACTTGTGAAAAAATTTTGAACATACGAAATTTTATCACAAAAAACACTTGACAAAAATTCGGGGGGGGTAGAATAGAAGGTGAAAGATTCTGCTAATAGATTTCTTATTTTTTGTGTGGATAAGATCTGTCGGCGGAAACAAAAATCCTCAGGAGGAAGAACATGAACAAGGCAAAACATCGTTCGCTTCTTGCGATCCTTGCGTGTCTCATGGCTCTCGTGTTTTCGGTGAGCGTGTTGGGTGCGTGCGGAAGCAGTGAGAGCGCGAACATCAACGAAGACGCAAGCGGGAACTGGTACTACGGCGTGACGGCGCCCGCGGCAGAACTCGGCGAAAACGGAGATCATTATCTCAATACCGAAACGCTGACGGCGTACGCCAAGACGGCGGACGGGACATGGCAGCCCACCGCGCTGTACAGCGGGGCGGAAGCGCCCGACGCCTCGGCGGGCGAGACGGGAGATCTCTATCTCGCCACAAAGGACGGCGTGCTGTATCAAAAGGGAGATACCCTTTGGAGCATTGTCCTGACGATGAAGGGCGAAAAGGGCCGCGACGGCGTCATATGGTTCTCGGGCGAAATCGATCCCGATACATATCCCGAAGGCGACACGACGCTCAAAGACGCCCAAAAGGGTGATTTCTATCTGAATACAGAGGATTTCACCGTCTGGCAGCTCGTCGAGAAGGAGAACAAAACGCTTGAATGGACGAATCTCGGCGGGTTGACGGGCGCACAGGGAGAAAAGGGCGAAACGGGCCCTGCGGGCGCGCAAGGCCCCACGGGTGCGCAAGGCCCGACCGGTGCAGAGGGCCCGAAAGGCGAAAGCGGCAAAGACGGAAATCTTTGGTTTTACGGAAATGTAGCTCCCGAGGACGCGGGCGTTTCCGCAAAGGCGGGGGATTTCTATATGCGCTCTCTGCCTTCCTATAAGAAAACGGACGGCGGTTCATACAACGGCTACAAGATCTATGCCTATCAGGCAGACGGTGACGGCGGCTGGTGGAAGCAGGTCATCGACCAATCCCCCTGCACTTTCCTCGGCGTCGGGCATGACTTCGGAGAGGACGATCTATGCAAATATTGCGGCCTCGAGAATGTGTTTTCTGCAAGCGAGTTCCATGAGGATACGGACGGAAATTACACCATCAAGGGCGCGCCCGCGGGCGTGAAAGAAGTCGTCGTCCCGTATAAGATCGGCGGGAAAGATGTCAAACTCGCGCCCGGTACGTTCCAAGGTAATACCGAGATCGAGTCCGTCGTGATCGAAGAGGGCTTTACCGAATTGACCGACCCGAATACCTCCGGCACTCGATGGGGCGCCTTCCGTGATTGCAAAAATCTCACTTCCGTCACCCTGCCCTCGACGCTCACGAAGATCAATCGCTATTCCTTCTATGGGTGCACGAGTTTGAAGAGCATCGAGATCCCCGCAAGCGTTACGCTTATCGACGACAACGCATTCTATAACAGCGGACTTGAAAGCATTTCTCTCCCCGAGGGACTTTTGACGATCGACAGCGACGCTTTCCTTGGCACGCATTTGAAGCACATTGAGATCCCCGATTCCGTCACGGAGATCGGTTACAGAGTTTTCGCAAGCTGTACCGAGCTTGAAAGCGCGAAGATCGGCAACGGACTTACGACGATCAAGGGTTGGTCGAATGGCAACAGGGGGACCAGCGGTGTCTTCCATAATTGCCCCAACCTCTATTCCGTGGAGCTCGGTTCAGCCGTTACCACGATTGAGGAGGGCGCATTCCATTTCTGTTACAGGCTCGTGGAAGTCATCAATCATTCCGAGGCCTACACCGTGAATACCAAGGCGGAGGGCGCCGTCGAGGGTGAGGTCGGCTACTATGCCGCCGAGGTCCGCACGGGCGATGATGCGACGAAATCCCGCATTATGACGGACGGAGATTATAAATTCTACACGACAAAAGACGGGAAGAAGTATCTCGTCGGATATGCGGGCGAAGGCGATCAGGTTGCGCTTATTCTTCCCGACGAAGGCGTGGAGTATGAAATTTATAACTATGCGTTTTATCAGAATAAGAAAGTCACCGATGTCACATTCGGCAATTCTGTGACTGCAATCGGCGATTATGCGTTTGCGGAAACGCGCTTGGGATATTATAAGGGGTACTATTATTTCGCGATTGCGGGCAGCCCGATCGAAGAATATGCGACGCCGAAGGAACAGGGGAACATCAAGTCGATCGGCGCGCACGCATTTGAAAACGCCATTACAAAGTCGAACACGAACAACTGTTGGTTTTATATCGCAGATACGGTAGAAAGCATCGGTGAAGCGGCGTTTGCGGGATGTTCTTCTCTTCAAAAGGTCTACATCGGCGGAAAATATAATTACGATTACGCATCGAGCACGGCCAGCAGTAAATTGACGTCGATTGGAGAAGACGCTTTCAAAGACTGTTACACGATCGGCAGGTACTTCTACTTCCGGAACACGACGAAAGCATGGAAAGCAGCGACGGGGGACAGGGATGTTTTCAGCGGGAATATCTCGAAGAATCTTTCCGTCGTCTGCAACGACGGCACGCTCGACAAAAGCGGGAACACCAAGTAAAAATTACTTATTCATTGCAACGGTAAGCGTTGAGATCCACACGACAAAAGAGAGAGGTTCGCCTCTCTTTTTTGTATTTGAAGCCGCAAGGCCTACCCCCTCGGAAAAACAACGCAAGGCTCGGCTCCCCTCTCAGGGGAGCTGTCACGCGTTCTTGCGTGACTGAGGGGTTCTCGAAAACCCTATCCCCCGCTGCGCGGGTACTGTCTCACGCGGGTAGAGACCCGCGTTCGGTCAGCATTTGCCCAAACAAATGGGCAAATGCCAAGAAAATTTTGCGCCAAAGATTATCAATCTTTGGCAGAAGTGCAAAATTTTCCCCTACGAGGGGAAGCAAGTGGCGGCCATTTCTTCATCGCATAAAGACTTGACGCAGGCGGAGGAAATGCGGTATAATGAGCCCAAAGGAGAATCGCATGAATTACAGAGAAGAATCGCTCAAAAAGCATGCCGAATGGAGGGGGAAGATCGAGGTCGTCCCCCGCGTGGAGGTGGATACGAGGGAAAAACTCTCCCTCGCCTATACGCCCGGGGTCGCCGAGCCCTGCCTCGCCATCCAGAAAGACCCCGAAAAGAGCTTTACGCTCACAAGGCGTTGGAACACGGTGCCCGTCATCACGGACGGCACTGCGATTTTGGGACTCGGCGACATCGGCCCCGAGGCGGGCATGCCCGTCATGGAAGGGAAATGCGCACTCTTTAAGGCGTTTGGGAATGTGGACGCGATCCCTTTGTGTATCCGCTCCAAAGATACCGACGAGATCGTCCGTACCATCGAACTCCTTGCAGGCTCCTTCGGGGGGATCAATCTCGAGGATATCTCCGCGCCCCGCTGTTTCGAGATCGAACGGCGGCTCAAAGAAGATCTCGACATCCCCGTCTTTCATGACGACCAGCACGGGACGGCGGTCGTCGTCTCCGCCGCGCTCCTCAACGCCGCAAAACTTGTAAAGAAAGAGATCGCAGCGCTCTCCGTCGTGATCAACGGCGCGGGGGCGGCGGGTATCTCGATCGCAAAATTCTTATTGCGGCTCGGCGTGAAGGAGATCATTCTCTGCGATCGGGCGGGGATTTTGACGGAAGAGACGGCAACAAGCGCTGCCCAGCGTGAAATGGCAAAGATTACAAATCCGAGAGGACTCAACGGCGTTCTTGCGGATGCGATGCGGGGCGCGGACGTGTTTATCGGCGTCTCGGGCCCCAACTGCGTGACAGGGGACATGGTGCGCTCGATGGCGGAAGGGGCGATCGTGTTCGCCTGCGCCAACCCCGTGCCCGAGATCTCCCGCGAGGATGCGATCGCGGCAGGGGCGGCCGTCGTCGGCACGGGTTCTTCCGAGAAGCCCAATCAGATCAATAACGTGCTCGTCTTCCCCGGGCTGTTCCGCGGCGCCTTGGACGTGCGCGCGAGCGATATCAATTATGAGATGATGATCGCCGCATCCCGTGCGATTGCCTCTTGCGTGAAAGGGGAAGAACTGACCGCCGACTACATTTTGCCCTATGCATACGATCCCAAGGCGCATACGGCGGTCGCGGAAGCCGTCGCGGAAGCGGCAAAAAAGACGGGCGTTGCAAGAGTATAGTCGCGTCACCCTGAGCCGCCGTCTTTATGCCCCCTCCCAAGGAGGGCATCGGGTGGGCAATGGTTCTGAATAGATCATGCTGCCCGCGCGCAGCTTCTGAATACGTCATGCTGAGCCTGTCGAAGCATCACCGCTTTCTCGGCTCCCCCTTGAGGGGGAGCTGTCGAGGCACAGCCGAGACTGAGGGGGTGTCGTTCTGATGAGTTTCGCCCCTTGGCGCCCCTTTTGTCATCAAATCACTCTTGCTCCGAAAAAAAATTTCGGTCAAGAGTGAATTTTTTTGCCCAAACTCCTTGACAAATTTGATTCGGGGGGGGTAGAATGATTGTATTATAATTGTTTTATAGTGCGTCCCGTGTGGAGAAAAACTGTAAAACAAAATTCTACAAGGAGTTCAGACCATGAACAAAACAAGAAAGAGTTCTTTCACCGCCTTGCTTTGCGTGCTCGTATGTGCACTTGCGCTTGTCCTGTCGCTCGGCATTTTCTGCGCATGCGACAGCGGCAAGACCATGAATGCCGATGAGAACGCAAGCACGGCAAACAGCGGGCCGGCGTGGTACTACGGCGACAAAGCCCCCGCAGAGGATCTCGGCGAGGAAGGGGACTATTACCTCAATACCGAGACGCTTGCAAGCTACGTCAAGGAAGGCAAGACATGGCGGGAAGCCGTGAACGGCGAGACGGGCGCCAGCTGGTACTACGGCACATCCGCCCCCAACGCCAACCTCGGCAGCCTCAATGACTTCTACCTCAACACCTCGACGGGCGAGCTCTACCAGAAAGGTGCGGACAGCTGGGGCACGCCTCTGCTTACACTCAAAGGGACTGCGGGCCGCGACGGCGTTGTGTGGCATTCGGGGAAAGGCAATCCCAACGAATTGGAAGAGTCCCTGAAACCCCAAGACGCACTTGCAGGCGACTTCTACCTTGATTACAGCAATTTCGACGTCTATCAGCTCAAAGAGAACGGGACATGGGGCGAACCTCTCGGCTCGATCAAGGGCGATAAGGGCGACGCTGCCAAGGATCCCATCCAGTTCTATGACGGCAAGGGCGCACCCAAAGACAATGAGGCGCTTTTGAAAGGCGCCAAGAGCGGCGACCTCTATCTCGGGGTTTTCTACGGTTGGGAAGAAGGCGTCACAGGCGCGGGTTCCCGTCTGTACCGTTATAACGGGACGGATTGGGACGTCCTCATGGATACCGTCAAGGAAAATCAGCCCGAAATTCACTCCTATGAACAGCTCATCGCATTTGCAACGAGCGTCGCAAACGGGAACGATTATGCGGGCAAGGAAGTCCACCTCAAGACGAAGATCGATTTCAATGAAGTGGAAGCTGCAAGCCTTCACCGTGCCGTTGCAACGATCGCGGCAGGCGACTGGACGCCAATCGGGACGGAAGAGCATCCCTTCAAGGGTACTTTTGACGGCGAAGGGAATACGATTTCCAATTTCTCCGAGGAGAAATCGGGCTTCTTCGGGTATGTCCAGAATGCGACGGTCAAAAACCTGCACTTTGTCAACGTCAAGGCGGGCAGCCTCGTCGGGACAGTCGTTGAAGGTTCTACCGTCACCGTGGAACAGGTGAGAGTGGATGTTGACGATTCCGTAGAACATGAGGTCGGCAGAGAAAGCAGTGCGCTTGTCGGGAGCGGCGATGTGACTTTCGCCGGCGAAAACGAGGTCAGCTATCCCGTTGCGGACGGCGTAAACGGTTTTGTCGAAAATCATCACATGAGCGGCGAAGAAGTGACGATCAGTTACGAGATCTCGTCTGTTGACGGACTGACCTACTTTGCAAAGACTGTAAATGAGGGAAAGAAATATATCGGCAAGACTGTGGAGCTTGCGGCGGAGATCGATCTTACGGACAAGCTTTGGACGCCGATCGGCGGGAACTTCTGCGGTACCTTCGACGGGAACGGGCAGAAGATCATCGGTCTCAACATTACCGGTACGGGCAACCTCGGCTTTTTCGGGACGCTCGGCGAATTCAGTGTCGGTCTCAAAGAGGGAACGGCTATCGTGACCGATCTTGTCTTTGAAAACGTCACCATTAACGGTGCGGAGACCAACAATGTCGGTGCGCTCGTCGGGTATGCACGGGCCAATTTGAGCAAGATCACGGTCAAAGGCGACGTCTCGATCACGGGCAAAGAGCGTGTCGGCGGCATCGCAGGCGGCCAGTACGGCAATGTGAGCGACGTGCATGTCGAGAGCGAGGGCGGCTCCGTCGTCGGGTTTGACCAAGTCGGCGGTCTCATCGGCTACCTCGCGGACAGCGGATTTACCCTTGAGAATTCCTCCTCGTCGATCGATGTCAGCGCGGATGTCGACGTCGGCGGCGCGGTCGGTACGCTCTATCACGGCAATGTCGCGGATAACGTCACCGTAAGCGGCAAGGTCACCCTTTTGAAGGGCTTTGTTGAGAGCGGCGATGTAAGGACGGATGCGCATGCCACGCTTGGCGGCATCGTGGGCAGCATTGCGGGCGGCGCAGTCACCGTCAAGAACAGCTCCTTCACAGGACAGCTTGTCTATGCAAATACTTCGTTTTACCGTTGGAAATCGGAGAATTTCAATGGCCAGTATGCGGGCGAGTTGATCAATGTCTACAACGACGGCTATGTCGGCGCGGATTATCGTTCCGAGTATTCCGTCGCATACACTTACGAATCTGATATCAGCTACTTGCGGAATTTGAATTCACTGGAAAATAACCGTATCCATGCCGAGATCGTGTCGCAGAATGCCGAGATCAAGGACGACGCGGAGCGCGGAGGGTTCTACCTTGTCGAAGATGAAAACGGGACCCACTATGAGATCGATTCGGCGGATGGCATGAAAAAGTTTTCCGATATGGTCAATTTCAGCAAGTTCAAGCTGGTAGGGCAAAATAGCGAACACTATGGTTACAGTATTCTGCAGAACAGAACGGTGTATTTGAAGGAGGATATCGATCTCGATAACGATCTTGCCTATCTCCGCATGCCTGCATGGACAGCGACGGAGGGCAAGTATTCCTATCCCGCCCAAGAGCACACGCCTTGGTTGCCGATCGGGTGCGGTGCATCTGAATTCAGAGGCAGTTTTGACGGAATGGGGCATACCGTCTCCAATCTCTATATCCGGCCTGTAAACACATATAACGGATTGGGAAGTTATGCGGCGCTTTTCGGCAGCGTTTGGGTCGAGAAGGGCTACGAAGGCAAGTTCGAAAATCTTACCATCAAGAATGTCGATATCGATGTAACGGGTCTTACGGTGCAAAATAGCGGATCACCTCTTCTCGGCGGTTCTAATGGTAGCTATGTCGCCTCACTTATTGCTATATCCGGCGGCAATGGGCCGACTGTAGCGAGCAACATCAAAGTCCTCGGCGAGATCGATATCCTCGGTAAGACATGGGTTGGCGGCCTCTTCGGGACGGACAAAGGAGAGAACCAACGCGTGAGGGTGGAGCACTGCACGGTGGACGGAACGGTAGCAAAAGGCGATACGGTGCGCGACGGTGCAAGCGTGATTTCCGCAACGAATTCAAAAGCCGGCGGCTTGATAGGTGGAGCCAAAGGCATTAACGTCGTAGGCCTTGACATTTTAACCGATAATATGGTGAAAGGACTTACCGTAAAGGGTCCCGGTTTTGTTGGCGGATTGGTTGGCCAAGGGATCAACTATGGCTCCATCGTTACCGGGAACACTATCGAAGATGTCACGCTTGAGCAAACCGAATCTTCGAGCGGATCGATTGCTACTACATTTGGCGCATTGTGTGCACAAATTTATACGTCAACGACGAACACGATTGACATTTCCAAAAATACAGCAACAGTGACGATGAAACTCCTTGAGGGCAATACGATTATGGATGTATTTGAAAATAATTATGCGATTACAAAGATCTATAATTATGGCGGCAGCTGGGACCAAGTCCAGTTCACGAACAATACGATCACGACGACGTTGTACATTGGCGACGTGAAACAGGGCGCGTAAATGAAAACACGATGAAGTGCCTTCGGTGCACTTCGGATGGGAAACAAGACCCTCCTGCGGTAGCAATACCGCAGGAGGGTCATTTTGTTTTCTTCTCAAAGGCGCGACAGTTCAGGCGAAAAAGGCTTCATAAATAGAATGGTCGCCTTTTCCCGCCATCCCTAAGGAAGGCCCCCTCAAGGGGGAGCCGAGAGAGGCGAGGGCAATGGAAGCCAAGAAACGGCCGTACAGACGCACTTTGCGCCTTTTTGCAAAAAATCTTTTTGAAACGATTGACGAATTTGCCGAAATTGATTATTATAAATACGGAATCAATTTTTAAGGAAGGACGTATGATAACACACGGAAACGAGATCAAGTTGTTTGCGGGAAATTCCAACCTTCCCTTGGCAAAGAGGATCGCTGCCAAGCTCAATACAAGTCTCGGGGAAGTCGAAGTCTCCAAATTTTCGGACGGCGAGACGAGCGTGCACATCTGCGAGACGGTCAGAGGCAGGGATCTGTTTATCATACAATCGACCTCGGCGCCCGTCAACGACAATCTGATGGAGCTTCTCATCATGATCGACGCCGCAAAGCGCGCCTCCGCGGGGCGGATCACCGCCGTCATTCCCTATTTCGGCTATGCCCGCCAAGACAGAAAGGCGCGTTCCCGCGACCCGATCACGGCAAAGCTCGTCGCCGACCTTCTCACTTCTGCAGGCGCGGACAGAGTCCTGACGATGGATCTCCACGCCGCGCAGATCCAAGGCTTTTTCAATATCCCCGTGGATAATCTTCTCGGCGGCCCCACCCTTTACAATTATTATGCGGACAAGCTGGGCGAAGATTTCATCGTCGTATCGCCCGATATCGGTTCGGTCAACCGTTCGAGGAAGGTGGCGGAGCGCCTCGGCGTGCCCCTTGCCATCATCGACAAACGCCGTCCCCGCGCAAACGTCATGGAAGTCATGAATATCATCGGTCAGGTCGAGGGGAAGCGGTGCCTTCTCGTGGATGATATGATCGATACGGGGGGGACGATCTGTCAGGGCGCACAGGCGCTCGTGGACGCCGGCGCAAAGGAGATCAAAGCATGCTGTACGCATGCGGTGCTTTCGGGTTCTGCTCTCGAACTGCTCGAAGAGTCCGCGATCAGCGAGCTTGTGATGCTCGATACGGTCTATCTTCCCGAGGACAAGAGGATCCCCAAGATCAAGATCCTCTCCACGGCGGAGATCTGGGCCGCGGCGATCGAAAACGTCTATCTCGATAAGCCGATGAGCAAGATTTACGATTGATTTCGCTCGATTGTTTCGTTCATTTCTTTGCTCGCCCCGCTAAGGCCTACCCCCTACGGGGGGAGGCTCCGCCGCAGGCGGTGGTGGGGGGAATCTCGCGGGGCATCGAAAAGAAATGAACGAGCGAACCTTCCCTGTGCATCAATCAAGTCATTGCGGAGATCGCTCTGCAAGGACAGTAAGTCGAAGGGGTTCGGCAAATTGAGTCGCCCACGGCGGAAGTTAATTCCGCCTAAGGCAAGTGATTATGGAATTCGCCCCACCCCCTACCCCCCTCCCACGGAGGGGGCTATATGGCTCCTCCTTAGGAGGAGCTGTCACCGCAGGTGACTGAGGTGGGTACCTTGGCTCCCCCTCGAGGGGAAGCAAGTGCGAGACCCCGCCTCGCACCGTAATTTAAGAAACTCTTGCCTTGTGCAGGAATCGACAGGAACGTCTTAGAAAAGCCGCCGCGCGGGAGCGGCGGTTTTTTGAGCGGAAAGGTGGCATATGTATCTGATCGTCGGACTCGGGAATCCCGAGGAAAAATACGCAAAGACATTTCACAACATGGGCTTTCTCGCGGCGGGGGACGTCGCGGAGGCTCTGCATGTAAAATTCAAGAAAAGGGAGTGCGAGGCGAGCGTCGCGGAGGGGTATCTCGGCGGCGAAAAGGTCATCATCGCCCGCCCCCTCACCTATATGAACGCCTCGGGCAGAAGCGTCAAACAGCTCGCGGCGAAGTATAAAATTTCACCCAAGGAACTCATCGTCATCTACGACGATTACGATCTTCCCAAGGGGCATGTCCGCATCCGTCCCTCGGGCAGCGCGGGCACGCACAACGGAATGCGCTCGGTCATCGCCGAACTCGGGTACTCGGAATTCGCCCGTATCCGCATCGGGATCCGCGACGAGGCGGTCGACATCCCTCTCATCAACTATGTTCTTTCCGAGGTAAGAAGGGAGGATTACGACCTGTTTTCCGCGGCGTCGAAACGGGCGGCGGAGGCGGCGATCGCGCTCGCTTCGGGCGAGGACTTCGAGCGCGTCATGACAAAATATAACGGATGAGCTTTTTTTCCTATGAAAATTTGGGGGGGACGTACGCGGAGATCGGCGAGAGCGTGTCGAGAGGCGTGCCCACCGCTGTGTTCGGCGTCTCCGATCCCCAAAAATATCTGATCGCCGCGCTCACGCAGGGGCGTGCGGTCTATCTTGCGGCGGACGCGCTCACGGCAAAACGGGCGTTCGACGCTATTTCCGCGCTCACAAAAAAGAAAACCGTCCTTCTTCCCGCCAAGGACGAGGTGCTCCTGTACCGCCGTGCAGGCTCGAAGGACGCCCTCTACAAGCGTCTCACCGCCCTTGCGGAGTGGCAGAACGGGGCGGAGATCCTCGTCTGCGACGCGGAGGCACTCGCCCAGCTCGTCCCGAAGCACATCGGGGCGTTTCATCTCGAAGTCGGCAAGGAGACGGACATGCGCGCCCTCGTCGAAGCGCTCGCCCGTGCGGGGTATGCACGGGAGTATTCTGTGGACGGCAGGGGAGCGTTTTCCGTGCGCGGGGATATTCTCGATATTTGGGCGATCAACGCGCTTCATCCTGTCCGCGTGGATTTTTTCGGGGACGAGGTCGAGGCGATCAAGCCCTACGACGAGGAGACGGGGGAGCGGTACGAAAAGCTCCTCTCGATCGACATCGTCGCGGCGACGGACGCCCTTCTTGCGGAAGATGAGGAGCCCCGCCTCGCCCAAAAGATCGGCGGACAGCTCCATCGCCTTCCCGCACCCGCCCGCGCACATATGCAACAGGTCTGCGAAGAGATCGCCGCAGGCGGCTATACATCCGATTTTCTGCTCCCCCTCCTCGAGGGGACGGGGGAGTTTTTGCGCGACTGCATGGGGGACGCCCTTGTTATTTTAGATGAGGGAAAGCTCGTTCACGATAAGCTCGACGGGCTCTACCGCGAGCACGCGGAGCGGGGACGGCTTCTTCTCGAGGGGGGCGAAGCGCTGCCCTGCTCTGCCGAACAATATATTCCCTACGAACACATCGCCTCACTCACGGGCTACCGCACGCTGACGCTTCAGACATTCATGGGAAATCCCTTCCTCACCAATCCCATGAAGATCGTAAACGTCTCGTCTACCCCTGTGCGGCGGTATCTCAATTCCCTGCCCGATCTCGCCGCCGACATTAAAACGTGGATGCAGACGGGCTACCGCGTCATGCTCTGGTGCGGGGGCGCCGAGCGGGCGGAAAAGCTCAAAGAGGAACTTTCCCGGTATGCGTTGCCCTTCGCCCCTCTGCGGGAGAGCCTCGAAACATGTTCGGGCGTCATGCTCCTTCCCGAGACCCTCGATCACGGCTTTCTGGTGCATTCCTGCAAGCTCGCCGTCATCGGCACGGGGGACATGTTCACCAAGGCGGTCAAGGAGCGGCGCATCAAAAAGAAGAGGGGGGATCTCTTCGTCGCGCCCGAGGTGGGGGATTATGCCGTACACGAGACGTACGGCGTCGGACGGATCACGGGCACGAAAAAGATCGAGACGACGGACGGCACCAAGGAATACATCGCACTCGAATATAAGGACGGGGACATGCTGTACGTTCCCGTGGAGAACATGGATATCCTGTCCAAATACATGGGCGGGGAAAATCCATCTCTTTCCAAGATCGGCGGCGGGGAGTTCGAACGGGTCAAGGCGCGCGTGCGTGCGGGACTCAAAAAGATGGCGTTCGACCTCAAAGCGCTCTATGCGGAGCGGCAGGAGAAGGTCGGATTCGCCTTCCCCGACTATCCCGAGATGATGGACGAGTTTGTCGCCGCCTTTCCCTATGAGGACACCCCCGATCAGACGACTTCATTCGAGGAGATCCGCGCGGACATGTGCTCCACCAAAGTCATGGATCGGCTGCTCGTCGGGGACGTCGGCTTCGGAAAGACGGAAGTCGCCCTCCGCGCGGCGTATCTGTGTATCCTTTCGGGGCGGCAGGCCGCGCTCATGTGCCCGAGTACGGTGCTCTCCGAACAGCACTATCAGACAGCCCTCGCCCGCATGAAGGATTTCGGCGTGCGCGTCGCCTGCCTCAACCGTTTCCGCACCGACAAGGAACTCTCCAATACCCTTTCCGCGCTCGCAAAAGGGGAGATCGATCTCATCGTCGGCACGCACAGGCTGCTGTCGCAGGACGTAAAATTTCACGATTTGGGGCTTCTCATTCTCGATGAAGAACAGCGCTTCGGCGTAGAACATAAAGAAAAGATCAAAAATTACAAGCGGGACGTGGACTGCCTCACCATGACGGCGACCCCCATCCCGCGGACGCTGCATCTCTCCCTTTCGGGGATCCGCGATATCTCCACCATCCAGACCCCGCCGCACGCCCGCCTTCCCGTGCAGACGTATGTCGCCGAGGAGACGGAGACCCTGCTCCGCGACGCATGCCTCAGGGAGATCGCCCGCAAGGGACAGGTCTTTGTGCTCTATAACCGCGTGGAGAGCATCCACACCTTCGCCGCACGCCTGAAAGAGATCGTCCCCGAGGCAAACGTCTGCATTGCGCACGGGAGAATGGACAGGGCGACCCTCGAAAAGAGCGTGTTCGGCTTCTACCGCGGGGAATACGACGTGCTCGTCACGACGACGATCATCGAAAACGGGATCGATCTTCCCAACGCGAATACGCTCGTCGTCATCGACGCGGACAGGCTGGGCATTTCCCAGCTCTACCAGCTGCGCGGAAGGGTGGGGAGGAGCTCCCGCCTCGCGCACGCCTATTTTACTTATAAACCCGAACGCGTCATGACGGACAATGCCGCCGAGCGCCTCAAAGCGATCATGCAGTTCACCGAACTCGGGTCGGGATTCAGGATCGCGATGCGCGACCTCGAGATACGGGGCGCGGGAAACGTGCTCGGCGCCGAACAGCACGGGCATATGGATAAGGTCGGCTACGAGCTGTACGCCAAGATATTAAAGGAAGAGCTCACGGGCGTGAGACAGGAGAGCGTCGATCTCGACATCAAGGCGACCGCGTTCATTCCCGAATCCTATGTCGAATCCCCCGCGGGACGCATGGATTGCTATAAACAGATCGCGGAGATTCGCAGCGCCTCGGACTACAAGCGGGTGTGCTCTTCCATGGAGGAGAGCTACGGCCCGCTTCCGCCCCAGACGCTCAATCTCCTTGTCATCGCCGTCATGAAGAGCTACGCCGCAAAACTCGGCGTGAGAAAGATCTCCGTCGGGCAGAAAGGGGGGAGTCTCGAATTCACTTCGCTCGAGGCGCTCGGCGGCGAAAAGATGGCTGCCGCTATGGACAGATTCAAGGGACAGTACAGCCTCGAAATGACGAGCGCGCCCGTTTTGAACTTCCCTTTTGCGGGCGATGGCGGCAAAACAATGGTGCGTATGACAAAATTTCTGAAATTTGCGGCAACTTTTGCGTGATTTTTCCAGGTTTTTCACGAAAAAGAATTGCACATTTTCGAGAAATAGGTTATAATAGAGGACGATTGAAATCGTGGGGGATCCCCGCGGTGCGAATAATAAGGTTAATTCGGAGCGTTTACTATGAAGCAAAAAGCAAAAGCGGCTATTGCCCTCTCCGTCGCCTCAGTGATGGCGTGCGGACTCCTCGCAGGGTGCGACCTTGTGACGACGGACGCCAAAAAGGATTACGAGCAGGTCATTGCCGAAGTCAACATCTCGAAGAGCGATGAGTTCCAGAAGAATACATCGTACACCGGGTATCAGGAAATTTTCTCGGACGAGCCCATCTATAAGCGGGATATGGTCGCAAGTTTCGTCTCGAGCGGTTCTTCCGTCATGAATTCTTACGGTTGGACGTACCGCGACACGTTTGATGCGATCAAAGACAGTCTTGTCAACCGTCAGGTGTACGTCCAGTATGCGAAGCTCTTCCTTCTCACCCAAACGGATGAGAACGGGGATTATCTCTATTCGGAAGAGGGCAAACCCGAGCGCTATACCATTGCTGGCTATCGGGCGGAGCTGGCGTCTGCGTCGGACGAAATGGAGAAAACGCTCGCGGGACTTCGCTATTTCCTCACCGAAGAAGAGGAAACGAAGGCAGAGTACGGTCTCCGCGTCTCTTTCAACAGTTCTCTCGACTCCATCGAAGAGGGCATCATCGATTACGAGGACGAGCACGATCACAGCGAAACCGTCCGCACGACCCCTACGGGCGTCGGCACGGAGAACGAGGACTACGTCCCCGAGAGCTATGAGATCTATACGGGTACGGAAAACGCCGTGGGCAGCTACGAAAAGCTGGACGGCTCCACCGCTTACACCCGCAGGCAGGCGTATGCGACCTTCCTCACCAACGTCCGTTCGAGCGGGCTCCTCGATCCCGATGAGGATACGACGAAGGTCGAAGAGCTCAGCTACTTCAAGCGCGAATTGAAATCTTCCTACGAGACCGCCCTCATCAACAAACTCGCGGACGCGTTCGAAGAGGACGAGAGCAAGAATATCGATCCCGCGTGGGTGGAAGAGAGATTCAACGAGACGCTCTCCAACCAGAGCGAAGGCTTCAAAAAGGAGTCCATCTCCGTGGACGACGGCCTCGACGGCATGTCCGATACTTCCTTTGTGCTCACGGCGCCCGAGGCGGGCTACGGCTTCGTCATCAACATCCTTCTTCCCTTCTCGGCGCAGGATCAGCAGGCGCTCGACGAGATCTCGCAGGACAAGGACGACGATTACGGCAATAAGTACGGCTGGCGTGCAAGCATTCTCTACCGCCTGCGCGCAACCGATCAGCGCGGCACATGGTTCACGAGCGAGGAAGATTATTCCTACGACGCTTCGGAAGTTACAGACGCCTACAAGGGCACGGCGGGCGACAGAAAGTATCTCTTCTTCAAAGATTCCTTCTCCGAAAAAGAGGACGAAAGCACCCGTTACGACGCGCTCAAGAATTACTACGGGAAATATACCTACAACGGCAAAGTCGAAGCGACGGAGGAAGAGGACGGTCACACTTCCTACAAACTCACGCCCAACCCGATCTCCATTGACGGATTTATCGACGAGATGGAAGGGTATCTCAACGACGTTCTCGGCGCGGGTTCTGCCGTTCCCGGTTCCGAAAATCATAAGGGAGACAAGGCATATTACACGAAGCCCGTCGAGGATTACTATGTGAAAGAGGGGGATGAGCTCACTTCCGAAGTGGATTACAGCTCGTTCGTCTATTACGAGGGCAGCGTGAACTTCGATGGCGGCTTTGACGCGAACCATCTCTTCCTCGAAGGTTCTCCCGAAAACAAGGCGCTCTCCGTCATTAACGAACTCTCCTTCGCATATAATACGGATACGGCGGGTCTCAACACCTATCTCGGCTATGCGGTCTCGGCGGGCAAGACAAACTTTGTCGGCGAATTCGAGTATGCGGCGCACGAGGTCTGCAAGAAGGGCGCAGGGCACTACATCGTTGTTCCCTCCGATTACGGCTGGCACATCATCTATTGCACCTTCTCCTTCTCGGAAGATCTCTTTGCAAATACTCCCGAGGGCGGGATCCCCACGCCGTTCTCTTTCAATCAGGACGACGTCAAAACGGAAGGGACCTTCTCTTACCTCTTCTATGAGGCACAGAAATCCGCCGCGGCTGCGACCTATTCGCAGAACAGGCAGTCCGACATTATCAACAAGTTCTCGAAGAACAGCGTAACGGTTTACGAGGATCGCTACGAAGATCTTTCCAATCTCGACTTGCAATCCTGATTTTTCCGCTCTATGGAAATTTTTACGATCATTTGGCAATCTATCGTACTTGGCACGGTGCAGGGACTCACAGAGTTCCTGCCCGTTTCTTCAAGCGGACATCTTGTGTTCCTGCAGAAGGTGATGGGGTACGACATCGCGGGCGGCGGAATGACCTTTGTCAACGTCATGCTCCACCTCGGGACCCTTCTCGCCGTCGTTTTCGTCTTTCGGAAAGATATTCTTGCGCTCTTCAGAAAGCCTTTCACGCCGCTCCTTCTTCTCATTGTAGCGACGATTCCCGCGGGGCTCGTCGGCGTTCTCTTTGACGATCAGATCGACGCGCTCTTCAAGGGCGGCCGCGCGCTTTTATATCTTGCAGTCTGTTTTTCGGCGACCGCGCTTATGCTGCTCGTGTGCGAGATCGTCGCAAAGCGCAGAAAGAAGGTCTATCCCTTCGGCTGGCGGAATGCGGTTCCGATGGGGCTGTTGCAGGCGGTCGCGCTTCTTCCGGGCGTCTCGCGGAGCGGCTCCACGATCGTCGCGGGGACGCTCAGCGGCGCGAAAACGGAGGACGTGGCAAAGTTTTCCTTCCTCATGAGTATCCCCATCATCCTGGGGAGCGTCGCGGTGGAACTGCTCGGGTTTATCCGCGAGCCGCAGTTTGCGGACGGGGCGAACGGCGTCCTGAAAACGGTGCTCGGCGTTGCGATCGGCGTCGTTTTTGCCGCCATGTTCGGGTTTTTCGCCATCAAAGTCATGTTGAAGATCATCGGCAAAGCAAATTATAAATGGTTTTCGCTCTACCTCATTCTCCTGTCCATGACTTGTATCTGGCTGGACGTGCTCGGCATCGTCGCATAAAACGGGAAGATCGTCTCATACTGAACACGGAGGTGAAACGATATGAGACTGAACTGCGGCGACGTTTGCCCCAAGACGGGCGCGTACAAAGTTGTCGATCGGGACGGTAAGACGGTCGGGAAGATCTATGTCGGCGAGGGCGAAACAATGCCCCCCACACAGCAGAGCGGCTGCCATTACGAATTCGAAAACTGAACTCAAAAAGAGGGGGCAAATCATTGATTTGCCCCCTCTTTTTGTCACAAAAGGGTTTTCTGAAACGTTTTTAAGATGTAATCGGTTACGGAATGGAAAAAAACAGCGAAGCGATACGCCAAGCCGTGGAACTTTACGGCGATATGATCTACCGTCTGGCCCTGCACTACCTCAAAGACTCCTTTGATGCGGAGGACGTCGTGCAGGAGGTTCTGCTCGCCCTTTTTCTGCGGGATATCCCCGAAAAAAGGCAGAAGGCGTGGCTTCTCAGGGTCACGGTCAATAAGAGCCTCGATATTTTGCGTAAGCGCAAACGGCAGAGGCCGCTCGAATCGGACTTGCCCGACAAAACATCGGAGAGCGTGTCCCTTTCGGAAGAGCTGAAAGAGCTCTCCGCCCTCGACAGGGAGCTCGTCTATCTCTATTGGTATGAGGGGTACAGTTCGAAGGAGATCGGGAAGCTCGTCAAAATGAGCGACGGCGCGGTGAGGAAACGCCTCGAGCGGGCAAAGAAAAAGCTCAGGGAGATTTTGGAGAAGGATCCATGAAGTATCGGGAAGAAGTGGAACGGGAATCCCTCGGCGAAGAGGGAAAAAATCGGGTCTGTGCGTCCATTGTACAGCGCCTTGCCGCGCGGCAGAGACGCTCTTTGATATGGAAGAGAGTGCTCGCCGTCGGGCTCTCCGTTGTCCTCGTCTGCGCCGTGGCTGTACCGACGGCCGTCCTTCTCACGGGGGAAGACCGCAACATGGCGGGCGCGGACAGCGAGAGCGAACTTCCCGAGTCTTTCGGCGGAAACGAAGGGGGCGACAATCAGGGCAGCGACAAAAATCCGAGCGGTGGGAACCAAAGCGGGGGCGGCAATGAAGGTCAGGCCGAACCGCCGAACGAGGGTTGGGTCGATCTCGGGGAAGACATCGAGCCCTGTCCGTATTCCCCGGACGGCATTGTGGGCGGCTTCCGCGGCATGTATCATGTTTTTTACGGCGCAGAGGAGCCGGTCGCGCTCATCTGTAAAGTGGTTACGGGACATGAGATCACGGATGTCGCGGAAGAGGAGAGCGGGTTTGAGTTCGTCTCCGTAAAGCGTATTTCCGCAAAGCCGAATACGGCGGGTTTTTTCATGGAGAAGGACGGCGAAACCATCCCGTGGACGGAGTACACTTATCAGGTTGAGATCAAAGTCGGCGGCGCGGGGCAAACGGTCGGCGGCGGCGAGCAGTTCTTTGCGAAGCTGCACTTCAAAACCGACAACGGCCTCGAATCGGTCTGCGGATTCTACGGCTACCGCCCGGGCGAGGGGAAGCATGCGGGGAGAGTGTTTTACAGCCATTTGTCCGCGGACTCCGCCTTTCGCGCCTATCTGGATTATATGCTGAATGCGGGCGAGATCACACGGGGGAAGTATGACGAGCTCCTCGCCGAATATGATCGCAGCAGCGGATCTCGGCTCCCCTCATAGGGGAGCTGTCGCGCCCTTGCCCCGTCCTCTTGGCTCCCCTTATAGGGGAGCTGTCACCGCAGGTGACTGAGGGGTTTTTGGCGGGTGCCTTTCGGACATGGTGGCGCCTTTTTCCGTGGAAGGGGAGAAAATAACGTCTGTCACACCCTGTGCCCCCTGCCGCATACTTTGATAAAAAAGAGGGGGAAACAGAATGCTTCTTCAAAGCGTCGGGGAGGACGTGCGCACGCTCCGCATCGTCTCCAAGGCATATGCGGGAAGGGAAGGGGAGCTCACTTCGGTGCTTCAATATGTCTATCAGTCGATCGTGCTCAGCGGGCGGGGAGAGGGACGGCTCGCCGAACTTCTCATGCGCATCGGGACGGAGGAAATGCGCCATCTCACGACGGTGGGCACGCTCATCACCCGTCTCGGGGCTTCGCCCGTCTTTACCGCCTGCCCGCCCTATCCCGTATCCTATTATTCGGCGTCCTGCGTCAATTACGCGCGGGAGACCGCAGAAATGCTCAAAGCGGACATCGAGGAGGAGCAAAACGCCGTCGCGTCCTATTCCGCCATGCTCTGCGAGATCGAAAACCCCGCCGCCGCCGAGGTTCTCTCTTCCATTCTTGCCGAAGAGCACGAACACTTGCGCCTTCTGACGGACAGTTTCGAAGCGCTCAATGCTTCTCGGGCATGAACTTCCAATAGCGCACGGGCATGTAGCCGCGCATCTGTTTGAGCCGTTCGCGCGAGGGGATATTTACGCTCTCATAGTATTCCTTCCATAGCCCTTGCCATGCCGCCTCGTCCGCCGAGAGGACGACTTCCGCCTCGCCGAGCGGGGCGAGAAAGGTGTGTTCCCCGTCATAGACCGCCGCCTTTTTGCGCTTGACGTCGTGAATGACGAAGAAGTACATGGGCAGGCGGGAACGGAAGTGCGGGACAAGCAGGTCGCAGATATCGTTGTCGGGGACGATGGGGGCATAGAGCGCCCCGCTCGCACACTCCATAAAGCGAAGAAACCCCTTCATACGGTGGATCTCGAAGGTCACCCGTCGGATATGGTTTTCGGCGCCCAGAACGTCGTCTTCGCCGAGCATTTCCCGCACGGGACATTGCCGCTTTGCGATCATGCGGAAATAGTTGAGCGCAACGGTATCCTTGTCGGCTTCTCCGTTCCGTAAGAGAAGATCGAGATCGCGCATGCAGTCCTTGTCGATCGAGAGGAGCCTCCGCTCCGCTTTTTTTGCCTTTTCCGCATCCGCACGCACAAAGACCGTCCGCTGCCCGAGGGCGAGCTGGCAATTCCCCGAAGTCAGCACCGGGAGCGGGTCGTCGTAAGAGAGAAGCAGGGCGGTGAGAAAGGCCTCTTTTGTTCCGTCGTAAAAGTAGATCACAGTTCCCCCGTGAGCGCGGAGAGGGCAGCTTCATTCGGAAACAGACTCAACTGCACCGCGTTTGATTTGGATTCTTCGGCGGCGAGAAGCCCTCTCACCGCCCTTTCGTTTGCGCCGTAAAACTTGCCGCTCGCCGTGATGAAATGCCGCGCCCGTTTCAGGACGACGCGCATTTTTTTGAGATGTTCGAAGGTGAGTTTGGTGAACCGACGCGCGTCGAGAATGCGCTGCGCGCTCCTTGCGCCGATCCCGGGGACGCGGAGAAGCGCTTCGAGGGGAGCGCGGTTCACTTCCACGGGAAAGAGCTCCATATGTGCGAGCGCCCAGGCGCACTTGGGATCGAATTCGAGGGAGAGATCCCCGTCCGCGGGCAGGAGCTCTTCGGCGTCGAATCCGTAAAAACGGAGCAGCCAGTCCGCCTGATACAGACGGTGTTCCCTGAGCGTCCCGCCCGGGAGTTCGGGCAGAAGGGAATCGTGCACGACGGGCACATAAGCGGAATAATAGACGCGTTTCAGCCCGTTTTTGCGGTAAAGCCCTTGCGAAAGTCTCAGAATCGCACCGTCCTTTTCGGGACTTGCCCCCACGATCATCTGCGTCGTCTGCCCCGCGGGAAGGAAATGCCCCCTTTTCTTTTCTGCCTTGAAAATTTCCTTCTCTTGTTGCAGCTGCGACATGGGGAGAAG
>CANPYD010000004.1 GCA_947587775.1 uncultured Clostridia bacterium | reverse complement strand
ATTTGCAATACTCGGCGGGGCATTATGTATGGCGAATGGAATGACGGCGGAAGATTGCTATAAACTAAATGACAATATGATGACAAAAATCTTTGACAATGCTTTTCATTCTACTGAAAAGTTGCGTCAGTTTATTGCAGAATATAATATTAAAAGCGAAACTGAAAAAAATTTACGAGATAACTTCTTGACAATTTATGACCATATAGCATCTTGTTTTAGCGGATTAGATGAGTTATTACTTTTCGCTAATTTCGTGCTTCAGAAAGTATACTTAATTGCCATTATTTCAAATGGAAGCGGAGTAAAGGCATTTTCTATTTTTGAAGCAATCAATAGTAAGGGCAAGAAACTCGAAGATATTGACCTAATAAAGACCTTTATTTTCTCGCGGCTTAATGAAACCGATTATGCTTCATGTTTGGCGCAATGGGGCGAACTTATCATTAAAACAGAAGATAATCTATATGATTATCTGAAAACTTATATTATGATAGAGAATGCGGACAGGTGAAGTTTCATGTTTTTCCGATCGGATATGTTTTACGTACTGTTCGGGGTTTGCCGTAATGAAGGGCTCGACAATCGTCTGTAATTCCATAGAATTTCTATGGGTCGATGTAATATAATTCAGTTTTACGTCCCGAAAGTATCGATCGAAATGTAAAAACACATTGAGATCGCTACCTGCGAACCGATAAATCGCTTGCCAATCGTCGCCCACCGCAAATAGCTTGGAATCTCCGTGCGCGATGATCGCTTTCAACAGGTTCGTTCTGCTTTGAGATATATCCTGAAATTCGTCTATGATCACATATTTATACCGATAATCCGTCATTGCATCCAGTGCATCGGCCGCCTGTAAGATCATGTCGTCAAAATCGATTTTATGCTCGGCGCGCATTGTCTCAAAATAGGAATGATAAATTTTTTGGCAAATATCAAGAAATGCCAAAGTGCGGTCTTTCTCGTAGTCTGAAATAAATGTTTGGCGGCGGAGCGCGTCGAATCCGTCCTCGTCACGGTATTTTGATTTATATAAGCTGACGAATGTGGAAATCAAATTGATCAAAGAGGAGAAATCCTGCCCGGCATAAATATCGTGCATGGCATTCATGATCTCTTCTTGTGTCATCGGCTTGAATTCTACGCCGTGATTTTCCAAACGTTGCTTCAATCGATCGAAAATTTGACCATCATGAAACTCATAGGAGTATGTCTCAATGCAAACCGTCCCGTATTTGGCGTGCGTCGCGCGTTTCCATTCGATCCCTTCAAGATATTTTCTCTCTTCCTCCCGCGTATATTGAGGCGTTCTCCAATTTTTGTTTACTCCGTAATGCTCCAAATAAATATCATAATCGGGCAAATAAAAATCGGGCAGGTACTGCCTTTTGTCGGGAGTGCCAAGATCGATTTCGTAGGGACGTTCATATTCATAATCGATCTTATTGATATATAAGAAATTGGCGATCACAAGCTCTTCGTAACTCTTCACAAACTCTTGCCGAAGCGTTTCCAGCTTGCGCGGATTTTCGTTCAGGGAACCCAATCTTTCCTTGAGCGTACGATAATCGGAAGTTTTCAGATCTTCGAACTTCTCACCCTCGGTTGCATATCTTATGCCGTCCTTATTGGCATACAGATAAAACGAGAAAAAGCGAAAGATGCTATCGACAAGGTCCGGAAGGCTGAAAAGCTCTTTTTCAAAGAATTTCTTTATGTATGATTTGAATTGGCTCTCGACAGTCAACCTGCCGCCGTGCGTGCGGTTCAGTATCTCCAAGCCGAAGGCGTGGAAAGTTTTTACCGTAAGTCCCGTGCAAATTCCCTCTACTTTCCGGGCAAGATCATCTGCGGAGGCTTTCGAGTAAGAAAGTAATAGAATCTCATCTTTTTGTACATTACAACGGTCAAGCAGCCATTTCACTTTTCCGCAAATCGTAAGCGTTTTTCCCGCGCCTGCGCCTGCGATCGTAAGATTGGATCCCGGATCGCACAAGATCGCCCGCCGTTGTTCCTCATCTAAACTTTTTCCGTTGATATGATCGAATATTGCATCGTTTAAGTGGCTGCGGATATATTGTTCATTGTGTCGTTCGATGATTTTTTCATCCAACTGCGGGATTTTATAATATTTTGAGCCAAATTTTTTGATTTTTTCGATCAGGATCCGCGCCGGAGCCAAAGCGGATTCGGCTTCGCGCCCATCAATATACCTGTCCCCGAACGTATAGGAAATCGCGTCAAAGTCTTTGATCAGAGTATATTGTTCAACAATGATGGCGTAATCGCCGATCATTTCACCGAGATCTCTCAGGTAAGAAAGATATGCCCTTTTATTCGGAACGGAGTCGGGAAGGGTGTATGCGCCGATCTTAAGCGCGGTCTCATTCAACGAAAGAAGCTGTTCCAAAGGGTATTGATCGATCTTTGATAAAATTTCTCGGATCGGGTGTGTTTTTATGATTTCATCAAATTTTCGGGACAGGGCGGCGATCTCCCTGTTATGTTCCATAACAGCATTTGTTTTTTCTTCAAAACGCTGTATCAGTTCGGCATACTTTTTGCCGCCGCGCAAAGAGGATGCTTTTTGCAAAATTTCAGGATCGATGTGAATGACTTGGAACCGCTTCAAAAGCGTCGTCCAATCATCAATTTGCCGATCAAGCTCTCTGCGGTACTTTTTATTGCGAAAGTAGAAAAAGATCGCCTTGAAAAACTTCATACTATGATTTTATCACAAATGATTGCATAAAGCAAGATTTTCGGAAGGAAAGTGCCGATCCTCCACACTCGTTCTTAGCCGCATCCCCGCATCGCATTTTATAGCATATTATACCCCGCTTTGGGGGTGATGTCAAGATGGGGAATGCGGATGGGGAAAGATACGACCTTATTCGCACAATTTCTTGCATTTTTTTTGTTTTTGAGTATAATCATTGGAAAGGAGCCGACTATGAATATTCTCTCAGCGGAAGCGATCGTCCCGACGCGAAATCTCAATCTTCTCTACATCATTTCAGACTGCATCTTTCTTGCCGTCTTTTTGGGGCTGCTTTTATGGAAAAAGCGGTACTCCACCGTGCTCTTCGCCCTCTTCGGCGGCGTGCTCTATACGGTCGTGGACTTCGGCGGATTTTACCTGATCAGCCATACGAGAACCGTCTTTATCGACGGGGAGCTTGCGGGCATGGGTGGCACTTTTTGGGTCCTCTTGTGGATGTCCATGAGTTACGGCTTCACAAATTTTGCGTTTATCTGGGTGCTCGTCGGGCGGGATAAATATGCAAAATATTGGATCTTCCTCATCCTGATGTGGTGGATGATCTGCCCCTCGATCTCCGAGCTCGGCGGGGAGGCCACGATCACGACGTCCCGCACGACGGGCGCCTACCATGGCTGGATGGGCGTTGTGCTTGTCGTGAGCTATCTCGTGCTCATCATCGCGCTCTTGCGGAAGGAGCCCGACAAGGCGTTCGTCAATGTGCTCTTCCTGTGTCTCATTGGGTTCTGCGTGCAGTTCGGCTGGGAGTTTTCGCTGCTCATCAACGGCATCCGTCCCATGAATGCCGCGAGCATCCGCACGCTCCTCGTGAATTCCTGTCTCGAAACCAACCTCGGCATGCCCGCGATTTATCTGATCTACCGCCTGTGGCACAGACGGTTCAACGAGGATCTTTCACGGGCGAAAAAGGCTGAATGATCGGAAATATCATTTTTTTCGGAAAGAATTTTCTTCAAGTCTTGACGAAACGCCCCGAATATTGTAGAATAAAATCGTATTTTGTAGATTTTTGAGCAAGGCAGGAAAGGATGAAAAAGATCGTTGTTGAATTGGAAGGCGGATGGGTATTGAAGCATCGCGATGATGAGGAGCTGCCCATCTCCAAATTGAAATCACAGCTGCAGGGCGACAAGGTGTCCATTGAAGATTCTTCTCTGACCTCCATTACGATTTTGGTTAAGGGAGAAGAGACGGACGCGAGCCGTGTCGCAGATCATATCAGGACAGCTTTTTCAAAGAATTATCCCGACGAGGAAATCGATGAGATCCTCGATCTGGAGATCACGCAGGCCGAGGAGAAGGCGTCGGAGAAAGAGCCTGCTCCCGCGGAAGAGCCTGCCTCCAAAACCGGTTCCGGCAGCCATTCGCGGATGGCGGAGGAGAACGAGGAGCCGGAAGCGATCCGGGACATCAGGAGACGCGTTTCGGATCTGGTAGGCGCAAACGAATTCAAGAAACTGATCGGGGAAACGATCAAGGTCGCGCCGCAACTTGTCGGGAATAAAACGCACGCGGTATTTAACAGCCGCAGCTATCTCTTTTCCATCGGGGACGGGTGCGGATTGACGACATATCTGCGGCTCTTCGCGCAAACGTTATCTGCCACGGGGCTTTGCAAGATGGCTTTCCTGTCCGTAATGGAAGAGCGGCTCGGCCCCTATAAAGAGAGCTTGGAGCCCTTTGATAACGTCTTGCAGCTCCTGCAGGGCGGGGATGCGGGCAAGGTGCGGATTCTCTCCATCGACATCAGCGAATGGGTGGGGAAGACAGACAATCAATATTTCAAGACGATGCTGCGGGCGATCGAAAAGGCGGCAGATGGGTTTGTTGTCGTTTTCAGAGTCCCGTTTCTGGAAAAGGATGTCCTCGCGAACCTCAACTTTTCGTTGAACGATCAACTGAGCGTCAGGAGCCTTTCGTTCCCCCCGTTTACCCAGGAAGATCTGAGGATCTGTGCCGAACGCGAACTGAACGACTATGGTTTTTCGGTTTCCAAAAACGCGTGGGAGTTTTTCCAGTCGCGCATCACGGAGGAAAAGGGGGACGGCAAGTTTTACGGGCTCAATACGGTAAAAAAGGTCGTCCGCGAGCTCATTTACAACAAACAGCTCACGAATGCGGGGAAAAAGAAGGCCAGCTATACGATCGACCGCAACGACACCAAGGCGCTCTGTTCCAATATTGAAAATGCCATGTCCGGGACGGAACAGCTGAAGCGTTTGGTCGGAAATGAGCAGGTCAAAAGGAAGATTGAGGAAATCGTTGCCCAGATCGAGCTTTCGCTCCGCCAAAATGACGGCGAGATGCCCTGCATCCACATGCGGTTTGTGGGGAATCCCGGGACGGGAAAGACGACGGTTGCCCGTATTTTGGGGAAGATCCTGAAAGAGAGGGGGCTGCTGCGGATCGGGAATTTTTATGAATATGCCGGAAGAGATTTCTGCGGCAGATACATCGGCGAAACGGCGCCCAAGACGGCAAGCATCTGCCGTGACGCATACGGTTCGGTTCTGTTTATCGATGAGGCATATTCCCTCTACCGCGGCGAGGACAACGACCGTGACTTCGGGAGAGAGGCGATCGATACCCTCATCGCGGAGATGGAAAATCACAGAAGCGATTTTGTCGTGATCATGGCGGGCTATACCGACGATATGGAAAAGCTCATGCGGGGGAACCAAGGGCTCGCGAGCAGGATGCCGTATACGATCGAGTTTCCCAATTTCACGCGGGAGCAATTGTATGAGATCTTCGTTTCCATGGTAAAGGCGCGCTTCAAGTACGACGACAAACTTTTCGATGCGGCGAAGGAGTATTTCATGTCTCTTTCCGACGAGACGGTCACCGCCAAAGAATTCAGCAATGCGCGGTTTGTCCGTAATCTGTTCGAGCGCACGTGGGCAAAGGCGGCGATGCGGAGCCAGCTGGCGAACAGGAGCGAGATGATCCTCACAAAGGATGACTTCGACCGCGCCAGCGGAGAGAAAGAGTTCGCATTTCATTTTCAGAAAAGACCCCATATCGGGTTTTAGAAAACAAAAAAGGAGAAAAAGATGGAAGACGAAAAGAACACGAAACAGGCGCAAGCAGCATTCCGTACGCTCTGTGAGATGCTGGATGAGCGGGGATGGCATTATGAAAAGAATCCCGAGGAACTTTTCATTTCCTGTTCGGCGCAGGGCGACGACCTTCCGATGGAGATCAGGATCTGCGTCGATGCGGAACGGCAGCTCATTCTGCTTTTATCGCACATGCCCTTCAATATTCCCGAAGACAAGCGGACGGCCTTGGCGATCGCGGTCAGTGCCGCCAACAACGGGATGATCGACGGAAGTTTTGATTATGATTATCAGGACGGCAATATCTTTTTCAGAATGACGTCGAGCTTCCGCGACAGTCTGGTCGGCAAGGAGGCCTTTGAGTACATGCTGTATTGTTCGTGCTACACCATCGATCGGTACAACGATAAGTTTCTGATGGTGGCAAAGAGCAACATGAGCAACGAAGAGATCCTGAATTTTATCGATTAAGGAGAGGAAACAATGGAAGATCAACAAAAAAACAAAAATGCGGAAACGGTTTTTCAAACGCTTTGCGAGGCTCTGGAAGACAGAAATTGGAAATATGATAAGATTCCCGAAAAATTCCTCGTGCACTTTGCCGTCAGAGGGGATGATATCCCGATGGAGTTTATCGTGTATATCGATCCCGAAAAACAATTGATCAGAATGCTCTCGGAAATGCCGTTCGTGTTCGACGAAGAGCGGCGCGTCGAAGGAGCAATTGCGACTTGCCGTGCGACCTATAAACTCGTGGACGGAAGTTTCGATTATGACTTTAAGACGGGCAAGGTTCTCTTCAGACTGACGTCGAGCTTCCGCGGCAGCCTCATCTCCAAGGAGTTGATCGCATATATGATCGACTGCTCGTGCGTCACCGTCGATGAGTATAACGATAAATTCCTGATGGTCGGGAAGGGAATGCTCTCGATCGAGGATTTCCTCAAACAGAACTGAATTTCGCCCTGCCCCCTTCCGCACGGAAGGGGGCAAGTCTTATCCTCGCGGCGGACGCTTTACAATCCCGACGGTCTGTGGTATAATCGGGGCATGGTCATCTATTACACGACGGAGAAGGCCGAAAGCAGGGAATTTTTAGAGCGCGTCCTGAAAGAACAGGGCATCGCGGCGGAGATTCTCTTTACGGAAAACGGCAAGCCATATCTTGAAAAGGGCGGGTGCGAGTTCAGCCTCACCGATACGGACGGGCTCATCGCCGTCGCCGTCGGGACGCAAGCAGTGGGGCTTGACGCCGAAAAACGCAAGCTCCGCAAAACGGACGCGATCCTTTCCCGCCTGACGCCCGCCGAACGGGAAGAGGACTTCTTCGAACTCTGGACGGCGAAAGAGGCATACGTCAAATATCTCGGCGGCACGCTCGCCCGCCTTCTTCGCGCTCTCGTATATGAAAAAGGCGTCCTGTTTTTCAAGGGCGCGCCGCAAAAGGTATTCTTAAAGCATATTGCGATCGGGGATCATATCCTCTGCCTGTGTACGGAGCACGAAGAGGAAGTCTCCCTCATCAAAATTTAGATCTCGTACCATTCTCCCTCCTGCGGAATGATCGCCGCGGCGTCGGGGAGAATTTTTTTGACGGTCGGGACAAAGTGTTTGAGGCTTTCCCGATGGGTGAGCGGGGGGAAGGCGTCGTCGAAATGATCCGCCATGACGGCGTTGGGACGGAACGCTTCCAAAAATTTCACCAGATATTTGTGCATGCGGCTCCGCCCCTGATGGGGGAAGACGAGAAGATCCGCGCCCTGCGGATAGACGGTGTCCTCGTCCATGCCCGCGGAGCCGAGCACGACGACCGACTTTTCTCCGTCCGAGATGTGCAGGGCGAAGATGTCGTCATGGAGCTTGAATTTGCTCGCCTGTTTCAAAAGTTTCACCGCGGTGGGCGCATGGAGCCAGGTGCGCGGGGAAAAGGTCACGCGGAGCACGGTCGCCGCGTCGAACACGCAATGCCTGCTCCTGTATGTATGGATGGTGAAGTTGCCGAGTCTGATCTCCTCGTTGACGGCATAGGCGATCATGCCGTCCGTATCGATCCCCAGCCGCGTTGCGTGATCGATCCCGTTCTGCGAGACGAACACGGGGATCACGGAGTCCGCCGTAAACGCCCCGATATCCGCAAAATGATCGAGATGGGGGTGGGTGATGAGGATCGCACGGACAGATCCCGCCTCCTCCATGGGGATGCGATAAAGGTCGGGATTGAATTGTTTCAAGTACGGGTCGATGAGGATCCTGTCTTCCCCGCTTTCGAGGAGCAGCGAAGCCGTGCCGTACCACTTGATGCGCATAGACTCTTCTCCGTTTTTATCTTTCCCATTATAGCATTTTGTAAATTTTTTTACAAACTATTTTCATACGATTTTTTATGCCGCGCTCAAAAAAATACGGACGGAATTTTTTTCGCGCAATCGCCCATAATTTCGGATATGAAGCATCAGATTTTTGCGGCGTTTTTGCTGCTTGCGGCTGCGCTTTCCTTCACCGCCTGCGACGCAGAGGAAATGGGGACGCTCGGCGACCTCACGAGACCCTATGCGGGCTTTTACGAATGCGAAGAGATCGCACTGGGCGGCGAGGATATGACGGAAAAGTTCGAAAAGCTCTCTTTGGAACTCCGCCATGACGGAAGCTATGCGCTCTCGTACAGAATGACGGACGGCAACGAGGGGGGATATACGGGGAGCTACTCCATAGACGAAGAGAAGGGCAGGATCACCTTTACGGGGAAGCAGGGTACGAGAAGTTCGTCCTTCTCCTTCCCCTATGAAAAGGGCGCAATCCGCATGGAATATAATCTTTTCGGCACCCTGTTGCATGCGGATTTCAGAATGCCTTGACAGAAGGGCGGCGGCGTGGTACACTGAAGAAAAGGAGGCGGATATGTCGGCATCGGAGCGGGCAAAAGAGTACTTTACGGAAGGCTGCAACTGTGCGCAAGCCGTCGCGCTTGCGTTTGCGGACAGGATCGATCTGCCCGAAGAGAGCATCAAACGTGCGACGGTGGCGCTCGGCGGCGGTCTGGGGAGACTCAGGGAGACCTGCGGCGCGGTCACGGGCGGCGCGGTCGCTCTTGGGCTGATCTTCCCCGGAAAGAGCAAGAGCGAAATCTACGCTCTCGTGCAGAAGCTCGCCCTGCGCTTTAAGGAGCAAAACGGCAGCTATCAATGCGGACAGCTTCTGACGGGCGCGGGGATCGTCACGGACAATTCTCCGCAGGCGGAGCCGCGCACGGCGGGATATTACAAAAAGAGACCTTGCGCCGAACTTGTCGCGTGCGCCGCGGAAATTCTGGAACAGATCATCGAAGAAGAAATTTAGAATAAACCCCCACCTGACGCGCCAAGGGCGGCGCGCCACCCGCCCCCTTAGAAAGGGGGCAGGTTTTGCCCCCTCCGTGGGAGGGGGGTAGGGGGGTGGGGCGGATTATATTTTTTTCAAAAAACACAAAACGAATGTTTGCATTCTTGCGCGGGATATGCTATAATACGGGCATGAAAGAAGAACTTGCGGCGGTCCCTGTCCTTACGGACGATCAGAGCGAGGCCGCCGAACTCATCGAGGAGTGGTTTTTCCACCTGAATACGCAGATCTTCGTCCTCTGCGGCTACGCGGGCACGGGAAAAACCTTTCTCGTGGACTATATCGTACGAAAAATGGGGCTCGTCCCGGGGGAAAGCGCCGTCTTTGTCGCCCCCACGGGGAAGGCGGCTTCCGTGCTCATCCGCGGCGGGACGCCCGCAAGCACGGTGCACAGCCTCATCTATACGCGGGAAGAGGACATCGAGGTGGATGAAAACGGCGAAGTCATCTCCGAACGTTTTCTGCGCTTCGTCCTGAAGGAGTCCCTGCCCAAGGACATCCGTCTCATCGTCGTGGACGAGACGTCCATGGTATCCGATGAGCTCCTGAAAGACCTCTTGTCGTTCGGGATCAAGTGCCTCTTCTGCGGGGACAGCGCACAGCTTCCGCCCGTCAACGGGAGCAATTCTCTTATGACCATGCCCGTGATCACCCTCAAGCAAATCGTCCGTCAGGAGCGGGACGACCCCATCATCCGCATGGCGGAACGGGTGCGCGCAGGGGAGTTTCTGCCATATGGGAGATACGGCGAAAATGCCGCCGTAATCCCCAAGAATTCACTCTCACTGGAGCAGCGGAAGAAGTTATTTTTGGAGTGCGATCAAATCATCGTCGGCACGAACAGCGCCCGCGCCCGCCTCAACAGGGAGATCCGCACCCATCTCGGGATCGCGGAAGGGTCGCTCCTTCCCATCGACGGCGAAAAACTCATCTGTACCCTCAACGACTGGGCGAAACCCCTCGACGAGGAGGGAAACTTTCACCTCGTCAACGGGATCATCGGCAAGTGCTACGACGTCCGCGAGGGAGAGGACGGATTGGGCATGCTCGACTTTTGCGCCGATTTTCTGACGAAACCCGTCAAAAATCTTCCCTTTGACGCGGGAATTTTTACGGCGGGACGGTACTTTCACGGCTATGGCGCGAAGGCGTGCCTGCTTGCGAACGGCAGGCTCGTGCATGAGGATAACTTCGGCGCACTCCGCGCGGCGCGCGTGAAACGCGAGGACACGGTTTGCCGCTTTGAGTTCGCCTATGCCGTCACCTGCCACAAGGCGCAGGGTTCGGAATACGGCTTTGTCGTCGTCCTCGACGAGAGCCGCCTCTTTTCGGACGGCAGACAGTGGCTGTATACCGCCATCACAAGGGCGAAAAAGAATTTGGTGATTTTGCGGTAACCCCTCGCTGCTTCTCTCGCTGCCCCTCTTAGGGGAAGTCCCCGAACGTAGTGAGGGGAAAGGGGTTTTCGAAACCCCTCAGTCACGCAAGGGCGCGTGACAGCTCCCCTGAGAGGGGCGCCAAGGGGACGGCGCAAGGGCGCGTGACAGCTCCCCTGAGAGGGGCGCCAAGGGGACGGCGCAAGGACGGCGTGACGGCTTTCCCCGAGAGGAGAAGGACGCAGATAAGGAGAAGCCCGTCTCGGGGGAGACGGGCTTTAATCTGTGACTTCATCAAAAATCGGGTCGTCGAAAAATTCCTGTAATGATATGCCGAGCGTCGCGGCAATTTGATAAATCGTATCTATTTGCGGAGACTTGACTCTACCGTTGACAATAAGATTTACCGTTGCCCGAGGAATGCCGCCCGTCTTACAAAGATAATATTGCGTTATATTTTGTTCCCGAAGCAATGCTTTGATCCGAATCCCAACTGCTTCCGTTAGAGAAACGCCCTTCATGATTTTTCATTATAAATCTTGGACAATTTTCTTACGTTAAAAATCAAAAACGCTTTGACTTTCATACGTTTGATGTGTTAAACTAATGCAGGGGTGTAATGATATGAGCTCTTGCGCATTTTTCGGACATTCGGAGTACACTTATTTGGCCAATGAGAAAAAGATCGAAAACGCGATCCTGGAACTGATTAAAAGCGGCGTATGCTGTTTTTACAGCGGCTACCGCGGCAATTTCGATACTATATGCTGTGAAATCGTAAAAAAACTCAGAGGAGAGTACCCGCAGATCAGTCTGACGATGGTGCTCTCCTATCATCCGGATGAAGAATTCCGGCTTCCGTCTTGCTTTGATGATTCCGTCTATCTTTTAGAACGGAAGGTACCGCCGCAATATGCGATCGTCGAGACGAACAAATTGCTTGTCAAAAAGGCGGACATCATCCTGTCGGGTGTTGTCTTTCCGTTCGGCGGGGCATATAACGCCGTTACCTATGCGAAAAAACACGGCAAGGACGTGCGCGAGATCGACATAGAGGATTAAGAGGATAAAAAGATCGATCAAAAACTTGACTTTTTTGTGACAATGGCATACAATAAAGGAAAATTTTTTTGAGACAGGTAGCAATATGTCATTCAGAACACATAACTGTAACGAACTGCGCGCGTCCGACGTGGGCAAGAAGGTCAAGATCGCCGGCTGGCTGGACAGCAAGCGCGACAAGGGCGGGCTTCTCTTCGCCGTCCTGCGGGATTTCTACGGTACGACGCAGGTCGTCGCGGAAGCAGAGCCCTGCATCTCACAGCTCCGCGATATTCCCACCGAGTCCACCGTCTCCGTCGAAGGAACCGTGGCGCTCCGCTCCTCTCCAAACGAGAAACTCCCCACGGGGCTCATTGAGATCATCCCCGAAAAGGTGGAAGTCCTCGGCAGGCGCATGACGCAGGCGCTTCCCTTTGAAGTCTCCCATTCCGTCGAAGCGGGGGAGGACGCCCGCCTTCGCTACCGCTTCCTCGATCTCCGCAATCCCGCCGTGCGCGACAAGATCGTTTTGCGCTCGAAGATCGTTGCGGATCTGAGACGGCTCATGACCGAGCAGGGCTTCATGGAGATCTCCACACCCATTCTCACGAGTTCCTCGCCCGAGGGCGCGCGGGACTACATCGTCCCCAGCCGCATCTATCCGGGAGAGTTCTACGCGCTCCCGCAGGCGCCCCAGCAGTATAAACAGCTCTTAATGTGCTCGGGCTTCGATAAATATTTCCAGATCGCGCCCTGTTTCCGCGACGAGGACGCGAGGGCAGACCGCTCCCCGGGCGAGTTTTACCAGCTCGATATCGAAATGGCGTTTGCGGAACAGGAGGACGTCTTCGCCGTGCTCGAAAAAGTGCTTCCGCCCGTGTTCGCCAAATACAGCGGCTGGGAAGCGGACAAGCCGCCCTTCCGCCGCATTCCCTATCTCACCGCGCTGGACGTCTATGGCTCGGACAAACCCGACCTTCGCAACCCGCTCCTCATCACGGACGTGACCGAGCTTGCGGCGGGCTGCGGGTTCGAACCCCTCATGGGGGAGAGGCGCGTCAAGGCGATCGTCGTCAGCGGCGTGAACGTGCCGAGGAAGTGGATCGATAAGACGGCGGAAGAATTCAAGATCAAGACGGAAGGCGGCGCGATGTACTGGTTCAAGCTCGACGAGAACGGCGCGCCCGCGGGCGGGATCGCGAAGTTCGTCGCCGAACACGCCGAGGCATGGAAAGCATCGCTCGGCGTCGAGAAAGACGCGTTTGTCGCGCTCGTCGCAGAGGACAAGCTCCAAGTCGTCCAAAAACGTGCGGGGATCCTTCGGACGATGCTCGGGGTCGGGCTCGACCTTCTCGAAAAGAACGTCTACCGTTTCTGCTGGATCGTCGATTTCCCCATGTACGAGATCGGCGAGGAGAGCGGGCAGCTCGAGTTCTGCCACAATCCCTTCTCCATGCCGCAGGGCGGGATGAAGGCGTTTGAACAGGATCCCCTGAAGATCCTCGCATATCAGTATGATATCGTCTGCAACGGCGTGGAACTGAGCTCGGGCGCGGTGCGCAACCATGACCCCGAGATCATGCTCAAAGCGTTTTCGCTCGTCGGGCTCGGGAAAGAGGAAGTTGTGAAGAAATTCCCCGCCCTCTATCAGGCGTTCGAATACGGCGCTCCCCCGCACGCGGGCGTGGCGCCCGGGGTGGACAGAATGGTGATGCTCATCGCCGATACGACGAATATCCGCGAAGTCATTCCCTTCCCCATGAATGCCAAGGCGCGGGACCTTCTCATGAATGCGCCTTCCCCCGTAGAAAAGAAACAGCTCGACGAAGTGCACATCGAACTCAAAAAGAAATAAAAGAACGGGACAGGTTTTCCTGTCCCTTTTGCTTGATAAAAAAAGGCATATATGCTACAATAAAGGCATGAAACATCTCATTGATTGCGCCATGGGGCGGGAGAAATGCGATCTTGTTGTCGAAAACGTCAAGGTGTTCAACGTCTTTACGGGAGAGACCGAGACGGGCAGCGTCGGCGTTGCGGACGGGAAGATCGTCGGGATCGGCGATTACGAGGGAAAGGAGACCTATGACGGCGGGGGAAGATACCTTCTGCCGAGCTTTTTCGAGCCGCATATCCATGTCGAGAGCAGTATGCTCTCCCCCGAGGCGTTCACGGCGCTTGCCGTACCGCACGGAACGGGGACGGTCGTCGCCGACCCGCATGAGATCGTCAACGTCTGCGGCATCGGCGGGGCGGAGTACATCAAAGAGGCGCTCGGAAGAGTGACAAAGGACGGCGCGCCCGTGCTCGATGTGCTGATGCAGCTTCCCTCCTGCGTTCCCGCGACCCCGTTCGAGACGAGCGGCGCGTGCATCGACGGCAGGGAGACGGAAGAGGAGCTCGGACGGGAGCTCTTTTCGGGTCTCGGCGAGATGATGAATTTCCCGGGCGTCCTCGGGTGTGATGACGACGTTCTGAGAAAATTAGAGGCGGCTGAGAAACAGGGAAAAGTCGTGGACGGGCATGCGCCCGCGCTCACGGGAGCCGCCCTTGACGCCTATCTCTGCGCGGGGATCAGAACCGATCACGAATGCCTTACCGCGGAGGAGTTCCGCGAGAAGGCGGCGCGCGGCATGGCTGTGATGATCCGTGTCGGCTCTTCGACGGAAAGCGTCACCGAGGGGGTGGAGGCGGTGGACGGATATAACTTCCGCTCCTTCCTGCTCTGCTCGGACGATAAGCATGCCGGGGATCTGAACCGCGGGCATATCAACGGCGCGCTCGCCCGTCTCGTCAAGGCGGGACTCCCCGCGCGCTACGCGATACCCATGGCGACGATCAACCCCGCAACCTGCTACCATGTCCGAGGTCTCGGCGCGATCGCTCCGGGGTACTTTGCGGACATGGTACTTGTGGACGACTTCGTTGACTTCTCCGTTCATACCGTGTGGAAGCGGGGCGTCAAGGTCGCCGAAGGGGGGAAACCGCTCTTTGAGAGCGCTTCCCGCTATCTGCCCGAGGTGGTTCAGAACACCGTGCATGTCAAGGACGTCCGTCCTTCCGACTTCAGAATCATGACAAAGGGCGTGGTCCGCGCCATCGGAATGACTCCCCACTCGCTCTATACATCCGAAGTCCTCTGCGACGTTCCCGAAGGGGAGCTCTGTGTGAAGGGGAGCGATCTTCTCAAACTTGCCGTCGTGGAACGGCACTTTGCGACGGGGCGCATCGGGCTCGGGCTCGTCAAGGGCTTCGGCCTGAAGGGCGGCGCGATCGGCATCACCGTCGCGCACGACAGCCATAATCTCATCGTCATCGGGGACGACGACGGCGCGATGGCGCGCGTTGTTTCCCTTCTCAAAGAGGCGGGCGGCGGAATGGCGCTCGTAAGCAGTGCACGGGAAGAAGTTTTTGCGCTCGATATCGCGGGGCTCATGAGCTCCGCACCCGCGGAGGAAGTCGTCCGCCGCGTCGGCGAAATGGAAGGTTATGCCCGCGAAATGGGGGCGAAAGAGGGCTTCGACCCCTTCATGTCCCTCGCCTTTCTGGCGCTCCCCGTCATTCCCAAGCTGAAGCTGACGGACAAGGGGCTCTACGACTGCGAAAAGGGCAGATTCGTCCCTTTGGAAGAAACTGAAAACGATTGACTTTTTTGCGCCGCGTGCGTATAATAAAGAGTGCCGTGCGATTGGGGAACACCCCCTCAGTCACCTGCGGTGACAGCGTCTCATGCGGGTAGAGACCCGCATTCGGTCAGCATTTGCCCGAGCATATGGGCAAATGCCAAGAAAATTTTGCGCCAAAGATTATCAATCTTTGGCAGAATGCAAAATTTTCCCCTCAAAGGGGGAGCCGAGAGTGTCCCCTTGCTTCCCCTCTTAGGGGAAGTACCCGCGCAGCGGGGGATAGGGTTTTCAGAAACCCCTCAGTCGCGCCAAGGACGGCGCGCCAGCTCCCCTGAGAGGGGAGCCGAGAAATAAAACAAGGAGGAAAAAGCCGTGAAAGGACGAAGTAGCCGCGTGGACGATTGGGAATCTCCGTATTTTGCGGCATGTTCCGCATAGTACGGGGCTGTTTCCGCGTCTGCGTGTTTGAACTTCTTTCAAAAAACTGCGGAGGTGGATCATGTCTGATGAGATCAAGCAGCTTCTTGCTGCAAAAGATTACGAATCCGCCGCCGAACTTCTCGAGAAAGTATCTCCCGAAGAGGCGGCGCAAATTTTATCCGAAGCGGGAGAGGACCTCGTCCCCCTTGCCCGCGCACTCGAAAGCGATACCCTCGCCGAGATCATCGTCCTTCTCGATGCTTCCGTGCAGGAGAAGATCGTCGAGGGACTGCACGACGACGAACTCCAAGAAGTCATGGAGGACGTCTCCGTCGAGGATACCGTCGATATTATCGAGGATATGCCCGAGGCTGCCGCGCGGAGGATCGCGGAAGAGGAGGAGATCCTCGCCCTTCTCGAGGAGAAAAAATTCTCCGTCTTAAAGCCCATTCTGACGTCGATGAACGAGATCGACCTTGCGGAGATCTTCGAGAGCGTCAAGGAAGAGGATCTTCCCGTGCTCTTCCGGATCCTGCCCAAGGATCTTGCGGCGCAGATGTTTGTCGAGATCGAGAGCGACACGCAGGAGAAGCTCCTCAAAAAGCTGACCGATAAAGAAGTCAAGGCCGTCATGGACGAGCTTTTCCTCGACGATACCGTCGACCTCATCGAGGAGATGCCCGCAAACGTCGTCAAGCGGCTCCTTGCGCAGAGCGACAGCGAGACCCGCGCCTATATCAATGAAATTCTGAAATATCCCAAGGACAGCGCGGGAAGCATCATGACGATCGAGTTCGTGCGCTTCCTTCCCGATATGACTGTGGAGCGGGCGTTCGACCGCATCCGCGAGACGGCGATCGACAAGGAGACGATCTATACCTGTTATGTGACGGATACGTCCAATAAGCTCATCGGGCTCGTCACGGCGAAAGATCTCATGCTCGCCAAAAAAGAGGCGCAGATCGCCGAGATCATGGAGGACAACGTCATCTACGTCAACACCAAGGACGATAAAGAGGACGTTGCGCGCAAGATCTCCGATTACGGCTTCCTTGCGATCCCCGTCGTGGACGATGAGAGACGGCTCGTCGGTATCGTCACCGTCGACGACGCAATGGACGTCATCGAAGAGGAAAACACCGAGGATATCGAGAGGATGGCGGCAATTTTGCCCGCCGATAAGCCCTATCTGAAGACGAGCGTGCTGTCGATCTATAAGAACCGCGTTCCGTGGCTGCTGATCCTTTTGGTCTCGGCGACCTTTACGGGACTGATTTTGAATAAATTCGAGAGCATGCTCACGACGGCGATGCTCGCCTGCGTCCCCATGCTGATGGATACGGGCGGAAATTCGGGCTCACAGGCTTCCGTTACGGTCATCCGCTCGATCGCGCTCGGAGAACTGACGACAAAGGATACGCCGAAAGTTCTATGGAAGGAGATGCGCGTCTCCATTTTGCTCGCGGCAACGCTTTCCGTCGCCTGTTTTGCGAAATTACAGCTGATCGACAGGTTGTTGTTCGGCTTTGAGGGATATACCGTCATTCCCTGCCTCGTTGTTTCGTTCGGGCTGTTTTGCACCGTCGTCATGGCGAAGTTCGTCGGATGCATGCTCCCGCTTCTTGTGAAAAAGTTGAAGCTCGATCCCGCGGCCGTCGCCTCGCCCTTTATCACCACCATCGTGGACGCGCTCTCGCTGCTCATTCTCTGCGCTTTCTCGGCGGCGATCCTGTGATTCTGATTCGCTCGATTGTTTCGTTCATTTCTTTGCTCGCCGCCGCGAAAGGCCTACCCCCTGCGGGGGGAGGCTCCGCCGCAGGCGGTGGTGGGGGGGATTTCGCGGGGCATCGAAAAGAAATGAACGAGCGAACCTTCCCCGTGCATCAAATTGAGTCACTCCGAAAATCGCTTTGAAAGAACAGTAAGCCGAAGGGGTTCGGCAAATTGAGTGCGCTGCCGCAAAAGCGTGGTTTTGCTTCGCGCAGAAATTTAGAACGAAGGGCGGTCTCTTGGTGATTAAATTTCGTCATCCTGAGCCGCCGCTGTTCTTGCGGCGTGTCGAAGGATCACCGCATTATAAATAAGGTGATGGTTCGACAAGCTCACCATGACGTAATCAGAACGACACCCCCTCAGTCGCGCAAGGGCGCGCGACAGCTCCCCCTCAAGGGGGAGCCGAGAAAAAGGCCTACCCCCTGCGGGGGGGAGGCTCTGCCGCAGGCGGTGGTGGGGGGATCATGCCCGCCTATTCCCCCCATCCGTCTTTGCTGCGCAAATCCACCCTCCCCCCAGAGGGTAGGGCTTCATACACCCTACAAATCCAATCCCCAAAGGAAAAAATGATGAAAATTGTAGCTGCAACGGGCAATGCCCATAAACTCAAAGAAATCAGAGAGATCCTCGCCGGGTTCGAAGTGCTGTCTGCCGCCGAGGCGGGGTTCTTCGGTGACCCGGAAGAGACGGGAAGCACCTTCCTCGAAAATGCTCTCATCAAGGCGCGTGCCGTCGCTGAAGCGACCTCGCTGCCCGCCCTTGCGGACGATTCGGGGCTCTGCGTGGACGCCCTCGGCGGCGCACCCGGGGTCTACAGTGCCCGCTTTTCGGGGAAGGGAGATGCGGGCAACCGTGCACTTCTTCTCGAAAAGCTGGGAAATACAGAGGATCGCCGCGCCCATTTTTGCTGTGCGATCGCGCTGGTGTTCCCCGATGGAAGGGAGTTGACCGCCGAGGGGCGTACTTATGGCTCCATCCTGCATGAGGCGCGGGGCACGGGCGGGTTCGGATATGATCCGCTCTTCCTCTCCGACGACCTCGGCATAACCTTTGCGGAGGCGGAAGAGGGGGTAAAGAACAGCGTGTCCCACCGCGGTCGCGCGCTCGCCGCATTGAAGGAGCTGCTGTGAAAACCTTCGTCGTCATCTCCGATTCCCATGGCAGAAGGGGCGCGGTCGATCGGGTATGGAAGCTCTTTTCCGAAAATGACTATATCGTCCACCTCGGCGACGGCTCTTCCGACATGCGTCCCGCCCTCGACGCCTTTCCCGAAAAATGTTACGTCATGCGCGGAAATTGCGATTTTTCCTATGGGGAAGAGGAGTGTGTCATTGAGGCGGAGGGTATGCGCATCCTGTGCTGTCACGGGCACCGCTACGGGGTAAAGAGCGGGCTCGAACGGCTTGCCCTGCGGGCGAAGGAGAAGGACTGCGACATCGCCCTGTACGGACACACGCACATCGCCTCCGTCGAGACAGTCAACGGCGTTCTTTGCGTCAATCCCGGGTCTCTCGGCTCCTATGCCGACCCGAGTTACTGTTATCTCGTTTTGCACTGCGGGAAAGCCACCCCGACGATCGTTTCATTATAGATAATACAAACCCGCATAGATAATACAAACCCGCCGAAGGAGCTTTTCGGCGGTTGTTTTTTGTTATGGACTTTTCAGAGCGTTCCGCGCGCGCCTGTTGCGCACCGCGCCGCGTATGATCTCAAAGATATTGATGCCGATCCCGGAGAGGATATAGACGTAATAGGTGAGGAAGCGCCAGACGAGGATCGTCCATCCGATGACGGGCTCGATCCCCGAGACGGTGACAAAGACGAGGGAGCTCGCCACTTCCAGCGCACCCGTATTCCCGGGGGTTGGGATGAGCAGCGCCGTATAGCGCGTAATGATCACAAGGCAGGCGATCTGCACGGCAAGTTCCACGCTCGGCGCAACGTTTGCGACTGCGATGACGACAAAGAACGGGATCGTCACAAAGAGCAGACTTTCGATGATACACAGAAGACAGAGCGGAATATATTTCCAAAGTTCCTTGCCGAAGCCGCGGAGCGTACGGCTGTAATCGCTGATGAAGCGTACCGCCTTGAGCCCCGCCGCTTCCTTTTTTTTGATGATGTGCAATTTTGCAAGCAGCCCGATCAATAACAGCGAGACCTTCTTCCCCGTCTTGGGAAAGATCGAAAAGAGGAAAACCGCCGTCGGGAAAAGCACGTTGATGCCGAGCGAGACCCACGAGATGATGAGCACCGTGCGGTTGACCGTGCTCGGCGTCACATAGAGGGGGGTAATGCTCAGAAGCACCGCCGACAGGATGGAGAGGAAGGCAATGCTTACGAGGTAGCGCATCACGGGGATCGCGCCCGCTGCGCCGCGCCCGATCTTTTTCTTGTGCAGATAATAGATCTGAAAGGGCTGGCCGCCTGTGGAAAGGGGGGTGATGCCGTCGTAGTATTTCCCGAGGAACATCGTCTTGACGGCGACGCGGAAACGGAATTTCCCCGTCTGCACTTTGAACATATAGGCGTATTTCCCGCTCTCCACGGCGATATAGAGCAAAATGACGCCGAGAAGCAGTGCGAGGAGGGGGTAGTTGACTGTGCGGAGAAGTTCATGGAGGGTGAGCTGCGGGACGTCGCCCGTAAGATAGCCGCCGAGCTCGAAGAGGAGAAAGATCGAAAATGCGACAAGCAAAAGCATAAGGATGGTTTTGATCCACCATCCTTTGAGGCTCTGATCTTTTTGGGGCGCTTCGATGGGCGCCTCTTCCTCGATGTCCTGTTGCCGCTCGTCCATATGAAACACTATATCATATCCGAAGGAAAAAGGCAACCGTTTTTGCGGGGCGAATGCCTCTTCCCGTGGCTTCGGCGCTGCGGAATTATCTCTCTCTGCGTTTGATCAGAACGAACGGCGCGGCAAGCAACAGCGCGGCGAAAAGTACGCCCGCTCCTGCGAAGGAAAGGCTTCCCGCACAGCCTCCGCCCATCTCTTTTTGTTTTTCCGCCGCCGCAGACGCTTTGTCTACACGGAATACGGGGGTGAAATAGACCGCTTCTCCCGCGTCATATTTTGCGATCACCTCGTAATATCCTCCGCGGTCGGCGAGATAGCCGACCTTTCCCTTTGTGAGCTCCATCTCTCCGTTGTAGCGGACGGTCATGACGTCGATCTCATCGCCTGCGGAGAGCTCCTTGTCGGTGAGGATGGCGTCCCCGCGGACGACCCTGAAAATCTCCTCTTTGCCGCCGAAATAGGCGCCGACGTTGTTTGTAAGCCCCGTAAGACCCTTTTCGAACGCCGCGTCTACGCTTGCTTCGTTCTCCTGCGTCCAGTACCATCCGATGATCCCCCTGTCCCGCAGATAGTTTTCGTTGAACGTCTTCGTCGAGGAACCGTTCGTACTGATCGCGCAGTTATATTTTCCGAGCGTGGAGAGCATGTCCGCAAAGTTTCCTTCGGTATATTTGTTGAGATCCGCCGTCGGCACCTCGGGAAGCTCCCGCTGCATGCGCTCGAGCGCGGGATATCCGAAGGCAATGACGACGATATGTTCATAAAAATCCGTCTCGTCGAGGATCTCTTTGAGGCGCGTCACGATGTCCGTTCCCTTTGACTTGATCTCAAAGACGAGCACCGCGTCCGAGTCCTCGAAGAGGGGAATGATCTCCTGTAGGGTGGGGATCTCCTCCCGCGGCTCGAACAGATCGAGCCTTGCGCGCTTCACCTGCTCCAACGTCATGGATTCGATGTTTCCCGCGCCGTCCGACGTGCGCGCGATGCTGTCGTCGTGCATCATCACGATTTCACCGTCCGTCGTGAGCATGCCGTCCAGCTCTACGTGTGTGGCCCCCGCTTCGATCGCCGCGCGCGTACCGCTGACAGAATTTTCATTGTGCGTTGTCGGGAGTCCGCGGTGGGCAACGTTGAAGGGCATGCGGGCATGGGTGGGGGGAAACGTCCCATAGACATCATAGACGAGGGAAAAATCCTCCGCGACGATCCCGTATGCGCCGCTCGTGACAGAGGCGCGGACGTCCATTTCGTCTCCCGCTTCCGTCCATACCGCCTTGAAACGGCTCTGGATGTAGGTTACGGTATCATATGTCGCCTCTTTCAGAGGAAGCAGGACCGTTCCCGCACGGCTCATGGACGCGGTTTTGACGCATTCGTAGGCACCCATGTCCGAAACCCTTATGATACCCCGTATGGACGGGCACCGTTCCCGTACGCTCTTCACGAGGTCGGGCGCACCGAGGACGGCGAGGTCGAGGATCCCGATCTCTTCCGTGAGAAAAGAGACGAGCGCGTCCGCTTCCGCCTGCGCCGAGACGGAGACGACGGGAATGATCTTCCCCTCGATCTTTTTGTAAATTTCCCCGAAGCCGCCGAATACGGTCCCGTGTTCGTCCACGATCTGAGCCGCGGCGTCCATGCGCAAAATGGCATTGGAAGGCCGCTCCCCGCCGGCGGACGAAAGAATTTTTTCAAGCGTTTCGGCCGAATTTACATCGCAGACGACGGTGGGCGGATTGACGAGCTGCGTCTGCGCCGTATAGGTCTCGGCGAGTGAGGAAGAGGGCTCTGCGGCATGGGCGTGCACCGCCGTAGAAAAAAGCGCGCCGCAAAATACCGCAACAAGGGTAAGCGCCGCGCCGAACATCCATATTTTTCGGGATCCTGTCATACCTTTCTCCATTTATTTTGGGATTTGTGAATATTTTACTATAAATGAAAAAATTTGTCAAGACCCCTTTTGCTTCCGTTTGTTTTTTACGATCTGATAGATCGTTTTTCCGATTGCCGCCCCGATGATGACGACGTATCCGACGATACTCAGAGGCTTCGGGACCTGCGAGAGGAAGAAGAAGCCCAAAAGCGCTGCAAAGAGCACCTGCGCATAGTCGAACACGGCGATCTCGCGCGCGGGAGCCTGACGGTAGGCGGCGGTGATAAAGAACTGTCCGCCCGTCGTCGCGGCGCCCGCAAGCAGGAGATAGACCCATTGCATGGCAGTCATCGGCACGAAGCCGATGATGAAGAAGGGCAGGGCAATGACCGTCGAAAAGGCGGAGAAGAAAAATACCGTCATGAGCCCCCGTTCGCCCTTCATCGCGAGGATCCGCACGCAGGTATAGGCGAATCCCGCACATGCGCCGCTCATGAGCCCCGCAAGCGCGGGCAGGACGCGCATGTCGAAGGTCGGCTCTATGACGCACATCGCGCCCCCGAAGGCGACGAGCACGAAGATGACTTCGGGGATCGAGGGTCTTTCTTTCAGGAGAAAGGCGGAAAACAGGATCGCAAAGAAGGGGGAAAGTTTGTTGAGGATGGAAGCATCCGAAATGCTCCCGATGTTGTCGATCGCATAAAAGTTGAGGATCACACCCAAGAACCCGAGAAGGGAGCGCAGGAACAGCCACAGAAGGCTCTCTTTGCTCTCGATCCTGAACTTTTTCTTTTGAAACAGAAGGATGACAAAGACGACGGCGGTCGTCAACGCGTTGCGGAAAAAGACCTTCTGCATGACGGGGAGATCGCCCGCGAGATTGACGAACAGATTCATCAGCGCAAACATGAGCGCTGCCCCGAGGATCAGGAGCACACCAAGCCCCTTTTTGAATACAGGATACATGATACTGTTATTATATGCGCACATGCGCAAAAAGTCAAACGAAACCCTCGGCAAACTCTTGACAGAAGAGGGGGGAACGTGATAAAATATCACTTGTTATATAACAAATATTATAAATAGGTGGGGAAGTATGCCGAAACAACGAAAGATCACAAGCGAAGCAGTGCTCAAGGCCGCGGCGGAGGTCGTGCGACAGGGGGGTGCGGAGGCGTTGAACGTACGGAGCGTCGCCGCGCAGCTCAAATGTTCCACCCAGCCGATCTATTCTCTTTTCCGCAATATGGAGAGCCTTCGGCGCGCTCTTCACGGAGAGGCGAAGGCGCAGTACAAAAAGCACATCGACGAATATTTGCAGGATACCTCCCGCAACCGCTATGAATCCTTCGGTATGGGCTTTGTGAGTTTTGCGCGGGACGAAAAGGGACTCTTTCGCTATCTCTTCCTCTCGGGAAAGGGGACGCCCGATCCCTTCCTCGACGATATCGTGGAGGAGATGGTCACCCTCTATCATATGCCCGCGTGGATCGCGCAGGCGTTTCATGCCGATATGGCGGTCTTCTCCTTCGGGCTGGGCGTGCTCGTCAATAAACAGTCGGACGCCTTGACGGAAGAGCAGATCTCGAACGCCTTCAGGCGGCAGTTTTACGCGCTGTACGGCTACTACTTCCCCAACCGCCAGAGATTTTGGGAGAACTGAGATGAACGTCATCGAGACAGCGCACCTCAAAAAATATTACGGTGAAGTCAAGGCGGTGGACGATATTTCCTTTTCCGTCAGGGAAGGGGAATTTTTTGCTTTTCTCGGCGTGAACGGCGCGGGCAAGAGCACCACCATTTCGGTGCTCTGCGGCAGGGAGCCGAAAACAGCGGGTTATGTGACGATCGGCGGACGGGAGATCGACGAGGAGACGAAGCGCCTTCTCGGCGTCGTCTTTCAGGAGAGCGTGCTCGACCGCTCGCTCAGCGTGAAGAAAAATCTTGCCTGCCGCGCCGCCCTCTACGGGATTTGGGGGGAGGCATTTGAGGAGCGTCTCAATCAGCTGTCCGCGCAATTTTCCCTCGATGAGATCCTGTCCCGCCCCGTCGGGAAGCTCTCGGGCGGGCAGAACCACACGCTTTTTCTCCGGATCAACCGTAATGATATAGGCCTCAATGTGCTTGCCGACCCAGTCCTCCAGCTTCTCCACATAATTCAGCGAAATCTGCGAAGCAGGGATAAATGCTTTCATATCTTCCACAAACGCGATAGCGCCGCCTTTGACGATCTCTTTGATCTTGACATTTACCACGGTCTTCTCTTCCATCATCTGGCGCAGCTCTTCCCATTTCTCAGCCTTCGCGGAACCGTCGTCTACGAAAGCGCGGCTTCTCTTCTT
>CANPYD010000003.1 GCA_947587775.1 uncultured Clostridia bacterium | reverse complement strand
AGTTGACCGGGGGGGGTAATATGATAGAATCTCCATATAAATGTATATTTATCTGTTATGACGACAAATGTCGGGTTCAAGCGGAGACGTTGATACATTTTGATGCCATTTTAAGTTTGGACGGGCAAAGTTTGCAGTTGAGTTTTATCCTGAGTTTGTTCAACCGTGAACCCTCCGACCCGTCCTACCACCGTGTTTAGCCCCGAGGGAAATCGGGAGAGACAAATATAGAAAAAGGAGAACGATATGAAACTGAAAAGCAAATTTTTGGCACTGTGCTTTGTGGTTTTGCTCGCTTTGGGCTGTGCGATCGGGTTCGCCGCCTGCGGAGAGACGGAACAGACAGAACAACCGGCAGAGACCAAATCCTATATTGTGACCGTAACTTGCGACGAGACGAAGGGGAGCTATACCCTTACGCCATCGGCCAATGCGGACGGCAAGTATGAGGAAGGGACCTCTGTCACTCTTACGGTTACCCCTGAGGCAGAGTATGAAGTGGATTCCGTCAAGGTAAACGGCAGCGCAGTGGCTCCTACGGAAAACAAGTACACCTTCAAGGTCGAGAGTGACACAACGGTCGTTGTCGCATTCAAAGACAAAACAGTAGTTCCGCCCGAAGAACAGAAAGTAAACCTTACCCTTACCTATACAGAGGCAGAGGGGACCGTTACGGCCGATCCCGCGCCCGTGGACGGGAAAGTAGCAAAGGGCGTTTCCGTCACCATCACCGTGACCCCCGGGGAAAACTATGAGGTCGACAGTGTGAAGGTAAACGGCACGCCCGTGGAACTCACGGACGATCATTATACTTTCGAAGCAAATGCCGATACGACGGTGGAAGTTGCCTTCAAGACAAAGACGGTGGTTCCGCCCGTGGATGAGAAAGTCTCGCTTACTCTCACCTATACGGAAGCGGAAGGAATGGTTACGGCCGATCCTGCGCCCGTGGACGGGAAAGTAGCAAAGGGCGTTTCCGTCACCATCACCGTGACCCCCGGGGAAAACTATGAGGTCGACAGTGTGAAGGTAAACGGCACGCCCGTAGAGCTTACGGACGATCATTATACTTTCGAAGCAAATGCCGATACGACGGTGGAAGTCACCTTTAAGGCGAAGATCGTCAGCTATGATGTCACCGTGACCCTCACCGAAGGGGGCAGATACCGCATGACGCAGGAAGGGGCGGCGTCGCATACCTTACCCTCCACGACAAGCGAAGGCGGGACTTTCAACGTCGTTCCGGGAAAGGACACGGATGTCACTGTAACGATCTATCTCTACAGCGATGCGGGATATAAACTGAAATCAATCACCGTCGGGGGCGTGGATAAGACTCAGGAACTCGAACAAGAGAAAGACGGGAGATATGTCTATACGTCATTCACCTTGACGGCGTCCTGCGAGATCGCTCTCACATGGGAGAAGGTGGAGGAGACCTACAAAGTCACGATCGACTTTGACGGGCAGCACGGTAGCGTGCGGTATCATGACTTCACCACTTCCATTGATAAGCCTCTCGAGGACCTGGAACATGTCACCTATGGAACGAGAGTGCATCTTTTGATCTCGACCGATGGCCCCGACTATGAAGTGACCCTTCTCGTCAACGGAGAACCTGTCAAACTGACTGCCTCAAGCTATTTCTGCTTCATCTATGAAGATACAACGTTTACGGTGAGTTTTGAGCTGAATGAGACGGCTGAGCCCGGTTCCAACGTCGAATTCTCGGTCGGCCTGACGCCTGCCCTCAACGCCGGGACATATACTCTCTCCAGTTACGGCCCCTACACGGCAGGGGACACCGTCATTCTCACCGTTATGCCGTACAGCGGGTATGTAACAGGATCCGTCACGGCGAACGGCAAGCCCATCTCTCCCAAGACGGAAGGCGGGAGCGAATATGAGCTGACCCTAACGGCAAGCGTCACGAGAGTGGAGATCGTCTTTGAGGAAGAGAACCCCGTCAAACCGGCAGAACTCTCCGTCAGCGTGACGCCCGAACTCAATGCGGGGACGTATGCTCTTTCCAGTTATGGTTCCTATAAGGTGGGGGACACCGTCACCCTTACCGTCTCGCCGTACAGCGGGTATGTCGTAGAATCCGTCACGGCGAACGGCGAGCCCATCTCTCCCAAGACGGAAGGCGGGAACGAGTATGAGGTGATTTTAACGGCAAGCGTCACGAAAGTGGAGATCGTCTTTGTCACCGAGTCCGATCCCGATCCCGATCCTGATCCCGACCCTGAACCCGAGCCCAAGAAGGACGCCAAGCTCACCGTTCAGCTGACGCCCGCCCTCAATGCGGGGACGTATACTCTCTCCGGTTACGGTTCCAACAAGGAAGGCGATACCGTCACTCTTACCGTTATGCCGTACAGCGGGTATTCCGTAGGGTCTGTCACCTTCAATGAACAGCCTATCTCTCCCAACTCCAAGGAAGAGAGCGGGCTCGTATACGAACTTACGTTGGCGGCAGGCAAGAACATCGTTGAAATTCTCTTTGAAGAGAAGGGTGCGGGGAACGCCGATACTTACGATATATTCGTCACCTGCGGGAGCGAGGGGAGTTATACGCTTTCCCCCGAAAAGCCCTATGCGAGCGGCAGTGAAGTGCTTCTTACAATTACGCCGCAGGACGGATACTACGTCTCTTCTGTCACTGTGGACGGTGAAGAAGTCGGGCTCGTCAATGGGGAATATACTTTTACCATTTCGGATGACACTGTCATCGTCATCGAATTTGGGGAAAGTTTATTTGCCGCGGAACTGACAGGGAAATGGTCGCCGCTTTTAAGTGCGGGAGCGCTCGGTTACGAGTTGACTTTGAAGGGCAAATCGGTCATTTTCTCCGAGACGGAGGACGAAGCCCAAGAGTATCCCGTCAGTGAGGCGGGGAGCGGCAGTTACACGTTTACCGTAATCGATGAGGAGAATGAAACGACCGAGTTCACATTCTCATTCCTCGGAACGGTCAACGGCGGAAAACTTCTTGTATTGAGCCACACGGAAAATGGGGAGACGGAAAAGTCGTATTATCTCTTAGAGGGCGTGGACTACTTCACCTTTGAGTATTCGCTTGTTCTTGTGGGGAATTGGGTACCTACTGTCACATACGGTTATCCCGTTGAAATCACGGAGACGGGAGTGTTCTATGCGGGAAGTCCCGCCGTTGTCCTCAGTTACAATGCAGAGACATATGAAATTGTCCTCTTGGATGGAACGCTGACGTATACAAAGTCTAACGATAGATTGAAATTTACCCCGTCCGATCCTGACAGTAATGTCGTGGAATATTACAGAGAGATCCCTGCGGGACCCGTCGCGATCCCTTTCCTCGCAGGAAGTTGGAAAACGCTCGATGAATCGCACAGCGTAACGGTAGATGAGCTCGGAAACTTCTTTTACGACGGAACGCAGTACGAGATCCGCTCTAATGATTCCAGCGGAGCGATGAAGAGCTACTACTTTACGATCCCGGGTTCCGGAAGGTGGGACGTAGACTTCTACGGAAGAGTGGTTTGGGTCCATCAAGGCTATGACGAGGACAAAAGTTTTACGATGTATAGCGGTGAACCGTTCCCCGTTGTGGTCGACTGCGGCGAAGGGGGCAGCTATACGATCTCGATTGAGTACGATGGCGAAGTCAGTACGGAAGAACGTGCGGAAGGGTATCCGATCGGCACACAAATTACCATCACATTTACTGCGAATGAGGGGTATGCGATCGACTATGTCTATGAGGATGTCAATGGCGAAATGAGCCGTTATTCCTCCACACATGGAATGAAAACGTTCACGTTGGTGTTTACGGTCCAACAAAATTGGTACGATTATCACCAAGAAGGACGTCGGGCGCAGGCCACATTCATTCCCGAAGAAGACGTGTAAAGAAAAAGCGGGGGGCGGAAATGCCCCTCGCTTTACGCTATTGGGCGCTCAAGGGCAGGCGGCGTCATCCTGAGCCGCCGCTGTCCTTGCGGCGTGTCGAAGGATCACCGCATTATAATAAGGTGATGGTTCGACGGTGCTACTTCGCGCCAAGGGCGGCGCTCGTGCCGAGCTTCGACAACAAAAGAACGTGCGCGCGGGGCACCATGACGTAATCAGAGGCAACCCCCACCTGACGCGCTTCGCGCGCCACCCGCCCCCTTGAAAAGGGGGGCAGGCACGGCTTAGAATGACGCGGGGGGTAACAAAAAAAGGCTCGCCGTGGGGCGAGCCTTTCGATTGCTCATTTTTTGGGTTTCGTCTGCAGATAGTAGCAGAGCCCGAAGATCAGTACTCCCACAAAGTAGATGACGGGGAATCCGACAAACGTCATCACCGAGGAGACGCTGCCGAAATCCGCTTTGACGGAGAGGGTAATGATCAGATCAAAGATGACGAGGAGCGCATAGACGACGATCGCATTCACCATCACGGGGACTTTCCGCCTGAGCCAATTTTCGCCGAAGTGGTTCGCATAGGCGAGCCCCGTCACGAGCAGAAGGGCGAGTCCGATTCCCCACATGATGTAGGGATAGAACACGGGAAGGGAGAGCTTGTCGCTGACGCCGAGCGCAACGCCTCCCACGATAATGCACCAGAAGAAGACGACGACGGCGCTCAGGAAGAGGGCTTTCCCTCTGTGAACGGTATTTTCACGGTCGGCCGGTTGAGGCGCTTTGACGGCGCTTCCCGCTGTACTGACGCGCAATCCGTCGCGGGCGGCGCGGCTTTCGATGTCGCGGAATTCAATGGAGTTGATGGGGGTGGCATCCGCTTCCTGTGCGGGTTTTGCCGCGGTGGGGCGGACGGCATTCTCGAAAAGTTTTCCGACGACCGAACGGTAATCTTCCGCCTGAGCCGCCTTTTTAGGCTCTTCCCTGCCGGGCTGCGCGGGCTGCTGGTAGGGGTCGGCGGGGGAATCGACGAGGGAAAGATAATTTCTGTGGATGATCTGCTTTTCCCGTTCGTTCATTTCGAGTTCCATCTGCTTGCGGAGCGCCGCGTCATGTTCGAGGAGCGCTTCCTCATAGCGGGCGCGGTCGTCCCTGATCTGCGCATCGTGGCGGGCACGTTCATCCGCGATGATGGCTTCATAACGGGCGCGTTCGTCTGAGAGCAGGGCTTCGTGACGGCGCTTCTCTTCGGCAAGCACCGCTTCCGCGCGTTCCCGTTCCGCCTTTAACTGCTCTTCGCGGGTGCGCATCTCTTCCTCGCGCGCCTTTGCCGCTGCGTCGTCTGCAGCGCCCAGAGCGGTCTCCGCCGCGGTTTTGAGCTCACGGTCGTGTGCTTCGGTCAGCTCTTTCAGGTTCCTTGCGTGCGTTTCACGCTCGACGCGCAGGCTCGCCTCGTTTGCTTCGCGCTGTTCGGCGAGCGCCTGTGCGTTTTCTTCCTTCAAAGCCTCGATGGCGCGGGCGTGCTCGCGGCATTCCTCTTCATACTTTTGCTTCTGCAGCTCAAGCTCGTTTTTGAGGGTTTCATCCGCTTCCGCCTGTGCCGCCTGTACGGTTTTCAGCTCGTTTTCCTGCGCTTCACGAGCCTGTTTGAGCTCAACTTCCAGCGCTTCGCGGGCCTCTTTCAACTCGGATTCCTGCGCTTCGCGGGCCTCTTTCAACTCGGATTCCTGCGTTTCGCGGGCTTCTTTCAGCTCGATTTCCTGCGCTTCACGGGCCTCTTTCAACTCGGATTCCTGCGCTTCGCGAACCTCTTTCAACTCGATTTCCTGCGCTTCGCGGCGGATCCTGAGTTCATCTTCGAACACTCTCCGCGCTTCCGCAAGCTCCTGCGCCTGCGCTTCCCGCAAGATATTGAGCTCGCCGAGCTGTTTCTCATGCGCTTCGAGAAGGGCCGCCTCGCGGGCGTTGAGTTCCTCTTCGACGCGGGATCTCTCTGTCTCGAAGTCCGCGCGGTCGCTGTCGAGAAGGGCGATCTTTTCGGCATATTCGCGTTCCAGCGCCTCTTTTTTCTCCGCATACTCTTGCTCGAGCGTCTCCTGCTTTGCGCGGTACTCTTCTTCAAGCTTTTCCCGCAGGGAAGTATCGTCGAAGGCGGGTTCGAAGACGAACTCTTCGCCGTCATCCTCGCCGCTGCCGCCGGAAGGGACGCGTGAGGTCGAGCGTTTCAGAACGCGCATATCGACCGCAGTGGGGGCGGGGTTATTGAAGTCAAAGTCGCGGTCGGAAATGAGGGAATCGATGATGGTGCGGGAGTACTCCCACTCCGCCTGATTCTGTTCGGAGACGGCTTTCCCTTCATCCGTGAGAGAGAAATATTTTCTTCTCCCGCCGCCGACGGAGCCTCCCCAATAGGATGTGATGTAACCGTCCTTCTCGAGGCGTTTGAGCGCCGAATACAGAGAGGGCTGTTTCAGGGAATACTGCCCGCTGCTCTTGCGCTCGATCTCGGCTATGATCTCGTAGCCGTACTTGTCGCCGTCGTAGAGGGAACGCAAAATGATGGTATTGATATGCCCGCGGATCAGATCGGAACTGACGCTTTTTTCGCTCTTGTCGTCTTCGTCCGTCTCTGCGGTCAAGATCTCCTCGTCCATAGACGTTCCTCCTTGGTTTTTCCCCATTATACTCCATTTTTCGTTTTTTGTCAATAGGCAGAGTACTATGTCAGACATAATTTTTACAAAAAATGCAATTTTTTCATAAAATTTCTATGCTTTGCATAGAAAAAAGGAAGATGGGAGTACTTGCGGGGACTTTTTTTATTGTGGGGGGAACGATCGGCGCGGGATTCATTTCGGGCGCCGAGCTCGTCCGCTTTTTCGGTGCGGAGAGATTTCTCCTGCCGCTCATTCTCTCTGCAATTCTTTTCTTTTTGCTCTCTTCGCTCTATCTGCTCCTCGGGAAAAAGTACGGCGGATTCCACGGCGTCTTGGGGCTGTTCGGAAGGGGGAAGGGGTTCGTGCATGCACTCTTTCTCATCTGCGCCTTTGTGTCGGCCGCGGGAATGCTTGCAGGGCTCGACGCGCTCAAACCGCAATGGACGCCGCTTCTTTCCTTGGCGGGGCTAGTGCTCTCCGTATTCTTTTTGGCAATAGGGATGCGGGGGATCGGGATCCTCAATCTGATCCTTGTTCCCATTCTCCTGCTGTTTGTGTTTTTCTGCGGAAGCGGGCGGCATGCCTTTTTTTATCCTGCGGGAAGAGATATCCCGTTCGGGGGGACGCTCTATGCGGCAATGAATGCGCTTCTCATCGCGCCCGTGCTCATGGATGCGGGATTGAAACTGAAAAAGCCCGTCCTTTCCGCTTTTTTGGCCTCTTTCGTGATCGCACTTGCGGGCGTATGCATCCTCAGCCGCGTCTATGGGGAAGGTTCGGCCGCGATCCGGGCGGAAATGCCTTTTCTCTACGCCGTCGGGGGAAGATTTTTCCGCGTCGCGGTGGCGCTTGCGATCCTGACCTCCCTCGTTTCCTCGCTCTATGCGCCGCTCTCGGCATGCGATCAACTTTCCCGCAAAAAGAAAATTGCCGCAAAGGGCGGAGTGCTCCTTGCGGCGTTTCTTCTCTCGCGGGTCGGTCTTTCGGGGATCGTATCCGTGCTGTATCCCTTGATCGGGATCGCCGGGGTGATATTTTCAGCTCTCTGCATCCTTTACGATCAGCTTTTCAAGAAGCACTACAAGGAAGTACATCCCGGCGGCGAGCACGCAGAGGATACAGGTGGAAGCCATCACGAGATCCAGCTTGAACACCTGCCCGCCGTACACGATGAGATATCCGAGCCCCGCGCGTGAAACAATATATTCGCCCATGATCGAGCCGATCCATGCCATGCCGACGTTGACTTTCAGCATGGAAATGAAGGAAGCGAGCGAGGAAGGGATCACGAGTTTTCTTAAAATCTGGAATTTGCTCGCTCCCATGGAACGGAGCAGCAGGATCTTGTTGTTGTCGGTCGCAAGAAAGGCGGAGAGCATATGCAGCGTTGCGACGATGATGCCGACGAGCACCGTCATAAAGACGATGGCCTCGCTTCCCGTGCCGAACCAGATGATGATGAGCGGCCCCAGCGCGATCTTCGGAAGTGCGTTCAGGACGACGATATAGGGTTCAAGCACACGTCTGAGCGTTTCGCTCCACCAGAGCGCGAGTGCAATGACGCACCCGCCGACGACGGCGATGACAAAGCCGATCATGGTTTCAAGGAGCGTCACGCCGATGTGATAAAAGAGAGAGCCGTCAAGATAGAGCGACGCGATCGTCTTCCCGATGCGGGAGGGGGAGCTTGTCAGGAAGGGATCCACCCAGCCGAGCGCTGCGATCATCTCCCAAACCCCGAGAATCAGGGCGAGGAGCCCGAGGCGCAGGATCCAGACGAGGGTGAGGTTTCTCTTCCGTTTTCCGAGATATTTCCTGTGTTCTGCCGAATATTCGTGTTTCATGCGTTCAGTTCCCTCCAAAGTAATTCGAACCATGTGGAAAATTGCGGCATCTCACGGCGTTTGATGGGGCGCGTCTCTTCCCCGAAATCAAGTTCGTGCTCATGGGAGACTTTTGTGGGACGGGGGGAGAGGACAAGCACACGGTCGGCGAGCGAGATCGCTTCGGAAATGTCGTGCGTGATGAGAAGTGCCGTCTTTTTTTCGCTCCGTATGATGGAGGAGACGTCTTCGCAGACGTTGAGACGGGTCTGGTAGTCAAGCGCCGAGAAGGGCTCGTCGAGAAGCAGAATGTCAGGCTCGGTTGCAAGCGTCCGGATGAGCGCCGCCCTTTGCCGCATGCCGCCCGAAAGCTGGGGCGGGAAGCTCTGCAAAAACTCCCCGAGTCCGTATTTTTTTGCGAGCTCGAGCGCCTGCCTGCGGCGCTCCGCCGTGTTCTGGCGCTTGATTTCAAGCGGCAAAAAGATATTTTTCTCGATATTGCGCCAATGGAAGAGCTCATCCTTTTGCAGCATATAGCCGCAACTGCCCGAACGCGTCACTGTTCCCGAAGAGGGGGAAAGAAGCCCTGCCGCAAGGGATAAAAGGGTCGTTTTTCCGCAGCCGGAGGGTCCGATGATGGCGACAAATTCACCTTCCCGAACCGAGAAGGTGAGTCCGTCCGCCGCCGTCGTCTCTCCGCGCCTTGTATGATAGGTGAATGTTACGTCCTCAAAGCGCAGAATTTCGTTTTTCATAGGCGTGCCTTCCGTTCAGTCGTTAAAAGAGTTCTTCGTAAACTTCCTTGACAAGTCTGTTGTCCGCGAGCGTCGCAAACGGGATGCGCTCCGAAAGTTCGCCCGCTTCATCGATGATGTCGAGGAGGCGGTTATAGCTGCTTTCGGTGATTTGCATATCGCTCTTCCATGCGTTGATGCCCTGATAGCTGCGGATACTCGTCGCGAGCGATTCTTTCGACGTATCCGGGAACGCTTTGGTAAGCCCCTCCGCGATCTTTTCGGGGGTCTCTTCCTGCGCGTATTTCACGGCTTTCAGCATGGCGCGGAGAAATCCTTTTGCGACGTCGGTGTTCTTTTCCAGCCACGATTTTTTTGCGATATAGCTCGTATAGGGAACTTCGCCGCTTGCTTCGCCGACCGCTGCGACAATGTAGCCGTTCCCCGCCGCCTGCACCTCGGAGGCAACGGGTTCGAACATCGTGCAGTAGTCCGACGTCCCTTCGAGGAACGCCGCAGTCATATTATTAAAGGAAACGTCGAAGTTCAGCGTGTAGTTTTCGACATGATGTTCTTTCAGGATGTATTCAAAGGTCATTGCGGGAACGCCGCCCTGTCTGCCCGCGAGGATATTTTTCCCCGCAAGATCTTCCCATTGGAAGTCTGGCTCGGGTTTTCTTCCGACGAGGAAGGAACCGTCCCGCATGGTGAGCTGCCCGAATACGGTGGGCGTATCGCTCGTGCCGCCCGTCGCGACATAGAATGCCGCCTCGGGACCGCAAAAACCGATGTCGGCGTCGCCCGAAAGTACCGCCGTCATCACTTTATCCGCGCCGCCGCCGTTCGTGAGCTCGATCTTGATGCCTTCTTCCTCGAAATAGCCGAGGGAATCGGCAAGATACATAGGCGCGTAGAACACGGAATGGGTCACTTCGTTGATGCGGACGGTCGTGAGGCCGTCGTTATCTCCGCCGCAAGCGGAGAGGGGAAGGAGCGCAAAGAGGAGCGCTCCGAAGGTTGCCAAAATTTTTTTCATAGTCGTCTCCGTAAAAAATAGGATATTACATTCTATGCCTGCCCCGCTTATGGTTGACAATGCAAAAATTTTGAGATATAATTATGAGTGTTCGCGCCTTGCGAACAGCGGTGGTTCTATGAAAGAAATGCAGACAACCTATGATCCCAAAGACTTTGAGGAGCGCATCTACGCGCAGTGGATGGAAGAAAATTGCTTCCGCGCGGAGATCGATCCCGCAAAGATCCCCTTTACCGTCATGATGCCGCCTCCCAATATCACGGGGCAGCTTCACATGGGGCACGCAATGGACGAGACGATGCAAGACATCGTGATCCGCTTCAAACGCATGCAGGGGTATTCTGCCCTGTGGCTGCCCGGAACCGATCATGCGTCCCTTGCGACGGAGCATAAAATTGTCGAAAAACTGCGCGAAGAGGGGACGAGCAAGGAAGAACTCGGAAGGGAGGAGTTTTTGCGCCGCGCATGGGCGTGGAAGGAGCAGTACGGCGGAACGATCGTCGGACAGCTCAAAAAGCTCGGCTGTTCCTGCGACTGGTCGCGGCTCACTTTCACCATGGACGAAAAGTGCTCGAAAGCCGTGCGCGAAGCCTTCTGCCGCCTCTATGAAAAAGGGCTGATCTACCGCGGAAGCCGTATCATCAACTGGTGCCCCGACTGCAGGACGGCACTCTCGGACGAAGAGGTCGAGCACACGGAGGACGCGGGCAATTTTTGGCATTTCGCCTATCCCGTCGAGGGATCGGACGAGAAGATCGTCATTGCGACGACCCGTCCCGAGACGATGCTCGGCGATACCGCCGTCGCAGTCAATCCCGCCGATGAAAGATATGCGCGCTTTGTCGGGAAGACCCTTCTTCTTCCCCTGACGGACAGAAAGATCCCCGTCGTCGCCGACGAATACGTCGATCCCGCGTTCGGGACGGGCGCCGTCAAGATCACGCCCGCCCATGATCCCAACGACTTTGAAGTGGGGCTCCGCCATAATCTTCCCATGATCCGGGTGATGGGGGACGACGGCTCCATGAACGAACTTTGCGGAGAGTTTGCGGGGCTCGACCGCTACGAGGCGAGAAAACGCATTGTCAATAAGATGGAAGAGCTCGGGCTCCTTGTCAAGATCGAGCCGCACACCCATAACGTGGGTCATTGCCACAGATGCCACGCCGTCGTGGAACCCGTTGTCTCCAAGCAATGGTTTGTCAAGATGGCGCCTCTCGCAAAGCCCGCGATCGCTGCGGTCATGAAGAACAAAACCAAGTTCGTCCCCGACCGCTTTGCAAAGATCTATTACAACTGGCTTGAAAATATCCGCGATTGGTGCATTTCCCGCCAACTTTGGTGGGGACACCGTATCCCCGTTTGGTACTGCGACTGCGGAGAGACGATCGTCGCGCGCGAGACGCCGACCGTTTGCCCCGTCTGCGGCGGCACGAATCTGAGGCAGGAAGAGGATTGCCTCGATACTTGGTTCTCTTCTGCGCTTTGGCCTTTTTCTACCCTCGGCTGGCCCGACAAGACCCCCGAATTTAACTATTTCTACCCGACGGATGCGCTCGTGACGGGGTACGACATCATTCCCTTCTGGGTCATGCGCATGATGTTCTCGGGCATCGAATATACGGAGAAAGTGCCGTTCCGCGACGTCCTCATCCACGGTCTCGTCCGCGACGAGCAGGGCAGGAAGATGTCGAAATCCCTCGGGAACGGCATCGACCCGCTCGAAGTCATCGAAAAATACGGCGCGGATTCCCTGCGGCTTTCCCTTATGACGGGCGTCGCTCCCGGGAACGATACCCGCTTTACCGAGGCGAAAGTGGAAGCTGCCCGCAATTTCATCAACAAGATCTGGAATGCGTCCCGCTTTGTGCTCATGAACGTGGACTGCGAAATCCCGCCGCTCGGCGAGATCAGGCTGCAGCCCGCGGACAGGTGGATCATCTCCCGTTTGCAGACCGCCATCCGCGAGACGACGCTCTCCATGCAGAAGTACGATTTGGGGATCGCGGCGGACAAGCTCACCGATTTCGTTTGGAGCGATTTCTGCGACTGGTACATCGAGCTCTCGAAGCCCGCTCTCTACGGCGGCGATCCCGAGAAAAAGCGCGGCGCTCTCGGCGTCCTCGTCTTTGTGCTTGAAAATATCCTGAAACTTCTTCATCCCTTCATTCCCTTTGTGACGGAAGAGATCTATGGATTCCTTCCCGGGGAGCGGGGGAAGATCATCGCGGCGGACTATCCCCGTTACAATACCAAGCTGTCCTATAAGAAAGAGGCAAAAACGTTTGAGGGGGTCATCGATCTCATCAAAGCGGTGCGGGCTATGAAGACGGAAGTCGGTTGCCCGCCCTCGAGAAAGGTGCGTCTCTTCCTCGTGACGGAGCAGAAACGGCTCATTTCCGTCAACAGGCAGTCCATTCTCCGCCTTGCGGGCGCAAGCGAGATCGATTTTATCGAAAAGGGAGAGGAAGCGGGAGCAAAAACGGTCTCTCATGTCTGTGAGATCGGGCATCTGTTTGTGCCGCTCGGCGAACTCGTCGATATCGAAAAGGAGAAGGCACGGCTTGAAAAAGAACTTGACCGCGTGATGGGAGAGATCGCCCGTGCGGACGGCAAGCTCATGAATAAGAATTTCGTTGCAAAGGCGCCCCAAAAACTCGTGGATGACGAGAGGGCGAAGAAGGAAAAATATCTGGATATGAAGGGGAAGATCGAAAAACAGCTGCGTCTCTTGAACGATTGAGCTTCTCCACATGAAATATGAGATAAAAAACGGCTTTCTCTTCACCGCGGAAGCTGTTTTTTCATAAAAAATCAAAAAATGAAACTTTTTGCAACCCTCGAACGTCTTAATTTTAGGAAAAGGAAATTTCGGGCATGACCGACGAAAGACGGCTCATTTCCGCGATCCGTTCGGGCAAAAGGGATGAGCCGAAAGCCACATTTCAATATCTTTATGCCAAGTACAAGCCCTTGGTGTGTTTTATCGCGGCGCGCTATCTCAAAGAAAGAGCGGATATCGAGGACGTCGTGCAGGAGACCTTTGTCAATTTTTTCAACCATGCGGGCGACGTCCGCACGTCCGTGAAGTCCTATCTGACGGTAAGCGCGAAGAATCTTGCGCTCGATCTGAGAAAGAAAAACGGTAAAGTCGTTCTGGTGGACGAGGAGGGACTTCCGTCCCCGACGTTCGGGCAAACCGATTCGAGCGGCTTTGAGGCTCTGATCGAGGATATGAAGAAGGTGGTATCCGAAGAGGATATCCGCATTATTCTTCTTCATCTCGTCGAGGATTTTAAGTTTGAGGACATCGCCGTGAAGTTAAAACAAAACGTAAAGACGGTCAAGACGAAATATTACCGCGCTTTGAAGAAATACAGAGACGCTAGAGGGGGGAGACAATGAAGAGGATCGAAGAGGAATTTTTGAAAAGTTTCGCTGACTCGCTCGGTGCGGAGACTTCCTTTGAGGAGATCGAAAAAAAGATCGATTCCGAAAACTACCGCCGTGAGCCCTCCCGCGGACGTGAAAAAGCGGGCTCCCGCAGAAAAATTTGGGGGCTTCTGAGTACCGCGGCGATTGTGTTCGTTGCCGCAATCGTCATTCCGACGGCCGTCCTGTTCCGAAGCCAAGGTGATCCTGTCTCTCAGACAGACTCTTCCGCACCGTCCGGGCAGCAGACGTCGGACGAAACGGGAAAACCGCCCGAGGGGGAACCTTCCATAGGCGATTCGGGCGGGGACACGGGAGGAGAAACGGGAAGTTCGGGGAGCGCACCCGAAGATCATCTCTACGACAACGCCACCGTTGCGTTTTTAAGGGAGCAGAATTGCCTCTTTTTTGAAGATCTTGCCTTTGCCGAGGACGGGAAAAACCACGTTTTCGTCATTCGCGGGGGGGAGATCGCAGAACATTACAGCTATGAAAAGCAAGTCTACCGCGACGGCAGTTTCGAAAGTGTGAGAAATAAGAGCATGATCGAGGCGGTGGAAACGATCGGCATTCCGTCTTATGCGGGTGCGGGTGAGCTTTCTCTCGATTATTCCTTTAACGACGGTTATATCCGGCGCGTGAAACTATCCCGCGAGGGCGGAGAACTGACGGTCAACGAGGTCGAACGCCTCGACAAAGAGGATCCCGCAACATGGCTCGATCCCGAGAAAACGTCCCTTCCCACAAAGGAGCAGTGCGAGCAGATCACGGTAGGCATGAGTCTCGACGAGGTCGTAGCATTGATCGGGAGACCGCAGAGAGACGTCGGCTCGGGCGCGATACTCTATCAGTTCGACGTCGAAGGCGGGGCGATTTTGCAGATTCGGTTCGATTTGGACGTTGAACAGGAAAATAAATACGTGCATGACAATCCGAATGCTCATATCTACGGTTCGCATTGTCTCTGTGTCGGGAGTGTCGGCTTCACATCCGAACCCCTGCCCGATGTGCATGACTGGGGGAAACAATGAAAAGATTTTTTACGGTTTTGTTCTGTTTGAGCCTTTCGTGCCTCTTTTTGCTCCCGGCATGCGACGGAGCGGGGGAGACTGCAGAGAAAATGGGGGGGCCTCAAGAAGAGAGTCGGAGAGAAGAACAGATCGGCGCTCAGGGTGGGAGCGAAGGAACGAACGACGCCCACGATAATGCGGCAGAGGAGCCGCACTATGAAATGCTTTCCTCGCTCTATCCTTGGATCGGATCCCTGCGCGAGAAGGATATCCTCGGGATCCGCATGGAGATTGCCGCGATCGGGGTCGCCCCGGGGCATTTCAGGGAGATCTCTTATTCGACCGACCGCGGTGATATTCAAAATGTATACGAAGAGATCCTTCTCTCTTCCGTAAAAGAGATCCCTGAGGATGAGGGAGAGATCACGGGCGGGGGATATGTACAATATGATCTTTCCACAAAGGACGATACGTTTTCGCTGTTCTTTTCAAACGAAAATGTGTACGTGAACGGCATTTACTATCACTTTGAAAAGAAACTCTGTCACCTTTCCTCCCCAAAGCAGGAATGCAGTGCCTTTATCACATATCCCGATATGACGGACAGATGGGATACCTTTGCGGTTTATACCGGCGGGTCGGAAGGCGTGAAATTGGGCGAGTTCAAAGGGCTGGGTGCATTTGAATTTACCGAATATACGGGCGAGTGCGATATGAACGTGAAGCTCCGCTTGGTAAGCGAAACGGTGAATTTGAGGATTCTGTCCGAAAACTTCTTCATGATCGAGGATGATTCCGTCTTTCGCGTTTTTCAGATCACGGGGGAAAAGAATTTCTCGGAGTTTTTTGAACTTTCCGCTGAGACCGTCCAAAGGACGGAGACGGTTGTTTCATAACGTCGTCAAACGATAAAGGCGCGCCATCGGCGCGCCTTTTTGTATGGCATTACGTAAAATTTATGTGTGGATATTGACTTTTTTGGGAATATTTGGTAAGATGATATCAAGAGAATTTTGGTCGGAGGAAGTATGAAGGATTTTATCGTAAATGATGAAGAATCGCTGAAAAAACTTCTCGCAAACGTCCGTGCCGCGCAGGAGCGGTTCGCTACCTACTCGCAGGAACAGGTGGATAAGATCTTTTTCGAGGCGGCGATGGCGGCAAACAAAGCGCGGATCCCGCTCGCAAAGCTCGCCGTCGAGGAGACGGGCATGGGCGTCGTCGAGGATAAGGTCATCAAAAACCACTATGCCTCGGAGTATATTTACAACGCCTATAAAAATACAAAGACTTGCGGCGTTCTCGAACATGACGAGGGGTACGGCATCACCCGCATTGCAGAGCCGATCGGCGTGCTCGCCGCCGTCATTCCGACGACGAATCCCACGTCCACGGCGATCTTTAAGTGTCTGATCTCCTTAAAAACGAGGAACGGGCTCATCATTTCGCCGCATCCCCGTGCGAAGAAGTCGACGATCGAAGCGGCAAAGATCGTGCTGGAAGCCGCCGTGAAGGCGGGCGCGCCCGACGATATCATCGGCTGGATCGATCAGCCCAATGTCCCGCTCTCGGGCATGATCATGCGTGAGGCGGATATGATCCTCGCAACAGGGGGGCCCGGCATGGTTAAGGCGGCGTATTCTTCGGGAAAACCCGCAATCGGCGTCGGCGCGGGCAATACGCCCGCCGTCATTGACTCGACGGCCGATCTGAAACTTGCCGCATCTTCCATTCTGCATTCCAAGACCTTCGATAACGGCATGATCTGTGCATCGGAGCAGTCCGTGATCGTCCTCAAAGACGTATACGACGAATTTAAGGCGGAAATGAAGAAGCGCGGCGCATATTTTCTTACGCCCGAAGAGACGGAGAAAGTCAGGGTGACGATGTTCATCAACGGCGCACTCAATTCAAAGATCGTCGGGCAGAGTGCCGAAACGATCGCCCGCCTTTCGGGCTTTGAAGCGCCGCAGGGAAGCAGGGTCCTGATCGGGGAAGTGGAGAGCGTCGACCTTTCCGAACCCTTCGCCCATGAAAAACTTTCTCCCGTCCTTGCGATGTACCGCGCCGAAGATTTCGACGACGCCGTAGCCAAGGCAGACAGACTCATCAAAGACGGTGGGCTCGGGCATACCTCTTCCATCTATCTTAATGTGAGAGAGGGGAAGGAAAAGCTTGAAAAATTCCAAAGCATCATGCGCACTTGCCGCATTGTCGTCAATACGCCGTCGTCGCACGGCGGGATCGGAGACCTGTATAACTTCAAATTCGCACCTTCCCTGACCCTCGGCTGCGGTTCTTGGGGCGGGAATTCGGTGTCGGAAAATGTCGGCGTAAAACATCTCATACAGATCAAAACGGTTGCGGAAAGGAGAGAAAATATGTTGTGGTTCAGGGCGCCCGAAAAGGTTTATTTCAAACGCGGCTGTCTTGCGGTCGCGTTAAAGGAGCTCGGCGCGGAGGTCTATCATAAGAAACGTGCCTTCATCGTGACGGATAAATTCCTCTATGACAGCGGATTTACGTCGCGGATCAACGAAATTTTGCATGAAGAGGGCATCGAGCACGAGACGTTTTTCGATGTCACCCCCGATCCCACCCTCGCTTGCGCAAAGAAGGGCGTCGAGATGATGAGAAGTTTTGAGCCCGACGTCATTATCGCCGTCGGCGGGGGCTCGCCCATGGATGCGGCAAAGATCATGTGGGTGATGTACGAACATCCCGAGGTCGACTTCGAAGGGATGGCGATGCGCTTTTCGGACATCCGCAAACGCGTCTATTCCTTCCCGCATATGGGGGAGAAAGCGCTCTTCGTCGCCATTCCCACGACGGCGGGCACGGGAAGTGAAGTCACGCCGTTCGCCGTCATTACCGACGAGTCGAGCGGGACAAAATATCCGCTTGCCGACTATGAACTCATGCCCGATATGGCGATCGTGGATGCCGATCTCATGATGAATATCCCCAAAGGACTCACTTCCTGCGCGGGGATCGACGCCGTGAGTCACGCGCTCGAAGCGATTGCTTCCGTCATGGCGACCGATTACACCAACGGCATTGCAAAGGAGGCGCTAAAACTTCTTTTCACCTACCTTCCTTCCGCCTATCAGAAGGGCGCAGCCGATCCCGAGGCGCGCGAGAGGGTTGCCAATGCGGCGACGATGGCGGGTATGGCGTTCGCGAACGCCTTCCTCGGCGTCTGCCATTCCATGGCGCATAAGCTCGGTTCCTATTTCCATATCGCGCACGGCATGGCAAATGCGCTCATGCTCGAAGAGGTGATCCGCTTCAACAGCTCCGAAGCGCCTGTAAAGCTCGGAACGTTCTCCCAATACGCATATCCGCAGTGTATGGCGCGCTATGCCGACGTTGCCCGCTATCTGGGACTTACCGGCAAAACAGATGAGGAATGCGTCGAAGCGCTCATCCAAAAGCTCCGCGGGCTCATGAAGGAGATCGGCCAGCCCATGACGATCAAGGAAGCGCTCGAAGGGAAATTTACCGAGGAAGAGTTCCTTGCAAAGCTCGATCAGATGACGGAGGACGCGTTTGACGACCAATGCACAGGCGCAAATCCCCGTTATCCGCTGCTGTCCGAAATCAAACAAATGTATCTGAACGCTTACTACGGCAGAAATGTATGATCAAATTTATCAGTTCATCGTCGGAACTTCGGCATAAAGTCTTTGTCGAAGTTGCAAAGGCAGCATTCGATTCGGAGAACGTCGCAAGCGATCTGGAGGCGATCCCCTATAAACTTGCGCCGACCGAAAAACCCCGCTACCGCGAGAGTATCTACCGCGAAAGGGCGATCGCTTCCGAGCGAGTACGGCTCGCCGTGGGAATGTCTCTCAACCCGCAGGACAGTCCCGCCCATCTTACGAGCGGCTTCGATAAGAGCAATATCTCCGAAAAATATTACGAACCGCCGCTCATGCAGGTGATCCCGTCCGCATGCGATAAGTGCGAGGACAACAAGTACGAGGTGACAAACAGGTGCCGTAAGTGCATTTCGCGCTACTGCGTGCACGCCTGTCCCGTCCATGCCGTTCATGTGCGGGAGGACGGCTATGCCGAGATCGACGATGAAAAGTGTATCCGCTGCGGGAAATGCAAGCCCGCTTGCCCGTATGAAGGGATCGTCCATAAGATCCGTCCCTGCGCGGAAAACTGCGGCGTCGGCGCGATCTCGGACGACAGGCTTGGAAGAGCCTATATCGATCCCGAAAAATGCGTCGCCTGCGGCCAATGCATGGTGCATTGCCCGTTCGGGGCGATCGTGGATAAATCGCAGATCTTCCAGCTCATCAACGCCATAAAGGCGGGGGAGAAGATCGTCGCAGAGGTCGCACCGTCCGTGATCGGGCAATTTGGGGACAATGTGACGCTCGGAAAGCTCTTTTCCGCCCTGAAAATGCTCGGTTTTTGCGAAGTATACGAGGTCGCGAGCGGCGCGGATCTCGGCGCAACGGCCGAAGCGAAGAAATATGCCGAAAAAGTCGCCTCGGGAGAGCATCCGTTTTTGCTCACATCCTGCTGTCCCTCGTGGATCATGCTCGCAGAACGGGAATTTCCCGCGCTCGCGGACGGGATCTCGGAGACGCTCACGCCGATGGTGATGACTGCCCGCATGATCAAACAGGATCATCCCGCGGCAAAAGTCGTCTTTATCGGTCCGTGTGCGGCGAAGAAACTCGAGGCGATGCGCGAGAGTGTCCGTTCGGATGTGGATTTTGTCATCACCTTCGAAGAGCTTGCCGCGGTCTTTGAAGCGCGGGGGATCGACCCCGAAAGCTGCGGCGAGACCATTAGCCGCGGCGCAACGGCTGCGGGAAGGGGATACGGCGCTTCGGGAGGCGTTGCAAAGGCAGTCGAAAACTGCCTCAAAGAATATTACCCCGACGCCGAAGTGAAGATCGATCATGCGGAAGGGCTTTTCGAGTGCAGAAAGATGCTCCGTCTCGCCAAATACGGAAAGAGAGAGGGCTATCTTCTGGAAGGAATGGCGTGCCCCGGGGGCTGCGTCGGCGGTGCGGGAGTGAATATCCCCGTCGGAAAGGGGACGGAAGAAATCAAGAAATTTGCGGAAGAAACAGACGAAAAAATGCCTCCCAAGGAGCTTTATACGAGAAAACTTCCTTAAAAAGGCATTTTAGCATAGTATTATGTCAGACATAATAGAACGGGGCGTCCGATTCGGACGCCCCGTTTGCATATGTACTTTATTGTGCGACGACATTGACCTTGATCTTTGATACGACGCCCTCCATAAAGCGGACGTCCGCCTCATACTGACCGACGTTTTTGATCGGTTCTTTGAGCGTGATCCTCTTTTTATCGATCTCGAAACCGAGTTCGGAGAGGGCGGCTGCGATGTGCTGTGTCGTGACGGAACCGAACGTTCTGCCGTTTTCTCCCGCGCGGATCGAAACGGTGACGCCCGTTCCCATGAGTTTTGCCGAGAGCTCTTTGAGCGCTTTTTCGTTCTCCGCCTTATGGTAGGCTTCCGCCTTCTTTCTCTGGTTCACTTCATTGACACCGCCGGACGTCGCTACTTCCGCGAGCCCCTTCTTCAAGAGGAAATTCCTCGCATATCCGTCGGAGACTTCTATAACGTCGCCCGCTTTTCCGCTGCCCTTCACATCTGCTTTCAGAATTACTTTCATAATAATCTCCTTTTCCTTTATTGTACACGGCAAAAGTGCGTTTGTCAATATAATTTCCGAAAAAACGTACATACTGCATGCAAAGGAGGGGAATATGGAGCATACGATCAACAGCGGTGTTTCCTGCGGCGTGTCCGAATGCAGGTTCAACCGCGACGGTATGATGTGCGAGCTCGACAAGATCCATGTGGGCAATACCTGTGATTGCGAGCATTGCACCTGCTGCGACAGCTTCGTGCGCCGCAGTTAAAATTTACCCATGAATGGGTGAAAGTATAAAAGCGTGTTTTTATCACATTCTAATTCTCAGCGGGAACGCTTTGAAAATAGAGCCTCTGCCGAAACACGCGTGACGGCAGAGGCGCGGAAGGGACGCTGCGGCGTCCCTTCTTGCATGCGTCCGATTTTTCCTTAATACAATATTATATATGAAGAAGCTGTTGAAACTCATTCCGTTTTTTGTGATCGCCGCGATCCTCGTATGCCTTCTTTTCTTCCCCGAAACGAGGTCCGAAGCCGCGGAAAAGCGGATCGTTGAGGTCTGGAATGTCGATACGTTCGAAGGGGGAAAGGGGTCGCGGACGTCCTTTCTCGCAAAGGCCGCCCGCCGCATCGAAGGGGAAGGCGTCTACTATTATGTGCTCTCCTATACCGCGGAAGGTGCGCGCGCGGCGCTTTCCGAAGGCAAAAAGCCCGATATGCTCTCCTTCGGAGTGGGACTATGGGAGTTTGCAGAGGAATGTAAGCCTTTGCCGTACTCCTTTTCGGGGGGAAGTATTGGGGGGCACTGCCTTGCCGTCCCTTGGTGCGCGGGAAAATATGTGCTCTTTTCCCTCGGCGAAGAGTTCGGCGAAGAGGGGGAAGTCGCAGTATCTTGCGGCGGCAGCAATCTCTCCGTCCTTTCCGCAGCCTTCGGGGGCGTCAAGGGGAAGGAACTTCCTTCGGACGCCGCCTACATCGGTTTTCTGAACGGGGATTACCGCTATTTATTGGGCACGCAAAGGGATATTTGCCGCTTTCAGAGCCGCGGCGTGACCGTATATACCCGCGATCTGGACGAGTATAACGACTTATTTCAATATATTGCGATTCTTTCTGAGGAAAAACGAGAGGATTGCATGCGGCTCGTCGAAGAACTGCTCTCCGGGCGGACGCAGGAGCTTCTTTCGGGGATCGGGATGGAGACGCCGAAAGAGCCCGTGCGAACGGTGAGCGTATTCGCTTCCTCTGCGGCGCTGTCCGAAGTTTCCGATCTCGCCCGTGCGGGAGAAGATTTGAAAAAAATCGAGAAATATCTGAAATTCCATTGAAAAAAACGGAGAAATATGGTAAAATGATTCACGGTTTTAATTTGGGTGTTTCTGCGCTCTTAAACGAAAGGTTTCCTTGGTTGAAGACTGAGGAAAACGTCTCCCTTGCAAGAAGGACGACGATCGGTTGCGGGGGAACCGTTGCGGTTTCCGCGAGCCCGTCGGACGCCGAAGAGGCTTCCGAACTTCTCGCGTATCTTTTGGGAAGCGGCATTCCGTACGCTTTTCTCGGCGCGGGGGCGAATACCCTTCCGCAGGATGAGGATATCGACGGGGTACTGATCCGAACTGACCGCCTCACCGCGCTTTTGATGGGCGGAAACTGCATTTTCGCAGGCGCGGGAGTCACGGGCGGGGCGCTTTGCCGCTTTGCACGTGGCCACGGCGTCGGCGGGTTTGAGCCCTTTACGGGGATCCCCATGACGGTCGGCGGGGCTGTCACGATGAATGCGGGCGTCCCGGGATGGCACATTTCCGACGTTGTGATCCGCGTTCTCGCCGTGCAAAACGGGAAGATCCGCAGTTTTCCGCTTGAAATGTGCGCGTTCGGAGAGAAAAAAAGCGTATTTCAGGAGGGGATCTTCGTCGTCGGAGCGCTCTTCCGCGCTGAGCCCGCTTCAAAGGAAAGAATCGCGGCGAATACGGCGCGCTACCGCGAGAGAAGGAAGTCCCTTCCCAAGGGCAGGAGCATGGGGTGCACCTTCGTCAATCCCGAGGGAAGATCCGCGGGAGAACTCATCGAGTCCTGCGGACTCAAGGGTTTCCGGGAAGGCGGCGCGCACGTCTCCGAAGTCCATGCGAATTTTATCATCAACGAGGGCGGGACAGCTGCGGATGTGGCTGCGCTCATCGGCCGCGTCAGGGGGGAAGTTCTCGCAAAAACGGGCATTTCCCTGCGGGAAGAGATCAGGCGGCTGACATTTGATGTGCATACATAATCGGGCGATTTCCGAATAGGAGTTCCTATGAAACTTACGGCAGATTATCATACGCATACGCTTTATTCCGATGGAAAGAAATCGGTGATGGAGAATGCGGAGCGTGCGAAGGAGCTGGGGCTTTCCGCAGTTGCGATCACCGACCACGGCTTTTCGCATGCCATGTTCGGCGCGAAGCGAAAGGAGACGCAGAGCCTTCTGAAAGATTGCCGTGAGGCGGAACAGGCGACGGGGATCAGAGTTCTTGCGGGGATGGAGTGCAATATCCGCGGCATATCGGGACTTACCGATTTTACGGAAGAAGATTACAGAGTTTTCGATATCTTCCTCGCGGGCGTGCATGTCATGGCGCGGTATGAGACCTTTTCCGACCGTAAGATCGGCTGGCGGGGCTGGTGGCTCACGCAGCTGCACTTAAAACCCTCCGCTTCCCTCATGAAATACACGACACAGGCATATATCAATACGATCGAAAGAAATCCCGTCGATATCTTGACGCACCTCAACTTCCAATGCTTTTCGGACGTTGTGGAAGTTGCGAAGTGCTGCCGCGACTATGGCACTTATATCGAGATCAGTTCCAAAAAACAGCATCTGACCGATGAGGAACTCGACAAAGTCGTGCAGACCGGTGTCCGCTTCGTCGTCAATTCGGACGCGCACCACATCGACAGGATCGGCGAAACGACGCTTGCGGAAGAGCAGATCAAGCGGGTGGGTGTGCCGCTCGACAGGATCGACAACATCGGCGGGAGACTGCCCGTCTTCCGCTTTGCGGAGTTCAAAAAACATTTATCATGAATTTTACGACGGAAATCAAGCGGGAGATCATGAAAACTGCGCCCAAGGAACGCGCTTGCCGTCTTGCGCTCCTTTCCGCCGTTCTCAGAACATGTGGGGAGAGGCAGGGCGAAGGGTTCTCCTTTACGAGCGAAAACGAGGACGTCGCAGCCTATCTTCTGGATGTCGCAGAGAAGTGCTTCGGCGCAAGAATGACGCTGACCGCGGCGGCGCGCGACCCCAAACACGGCAGGGACAAGCTGACCTTTTCCTATCTCGGGGAACATGCGGCGGAATATGCGGAAGAAATTGTTTCTCAGCCGCTCGACGCACAGGAATGCGCGCTCTCCTTCTTGAAAGGGGCGTATCTCGGGGGCGGAAGTTGTACGCTTCCCCGCGGCGGCGCAAAGACGGGGTATCATCTCGAATTTGTCTTTCCCGACGATGGGGACGCCGAGCTGTTTTTGGGCCTTCTCGACGGCTTCCAGCTTTTCGGCGGCAAGGTAAAGCGGGGCGAAAAGAGCGTCGTCTACTGTAAGAGTAGGGAGGGGATCGGTGATTTTCTCTCTGTGATGGAAGCGACTTCTTCGTTAAAGACGCTCGAGCAGGTATCCGCTGTACGGGAGGAAAACAACCGCCGCAACCGCGTTGAAAACTGCACGGCGGGCAATGTCGACAGGTCTCTTACCGCAAGCGCGGAACAGGTGCGGCTCTTTGTCGAAAACAGGGAAAAGCTGGGCTCGCTCCCTTCTCCGCTCAAAGAGACGGCGATTGCCCGCATCGAACATCCGACGCTCTCCCTTCAGGAGCTCGCAGAACTCTTGTCGATCTCGAAAGGGGGGCTCAGCCACAGATTGAGACGGCTCACGGAGCGTTTCAAGGATTGAGGAGAAATATATGACGGATTTTGTCCATCTTCATCTCCATACGGAGTACAGTCTGCTTGACGGCGCCGTCAAAGTGGACGACCTCGTGCGCCATTGCAAGGAAAACGGGATCTCTGCCGTCGCCGTCACCGATCACGGCAATATGTATACCTCTCTCCGATTTGCGGAGAAGTGTAAGAAAAATAAGATCAAGGCGATCATCGGGTGTGAATTTTACGTTGTAGACGATTACAGGCAGCATATCGATCAAAAGGCGGATCATCTCATCCTTCTTGCCAAAAACAAGGCGGGGTATATCAATCTCGTCCAGCTCGATTCGCTCGCCTATGTGGACGGGTACTATTACCGCCCGCGCATCGATTATACGGTTTTGAAGGAACACACGGAAGGGGTGATCTGCCTTTCTGCATGCCTTGCGGGACGGATCCCCCGCCTGCTGATGGCGGGAGAATACGAAAAGGCCAAGGAATTTGCCAAATACCTTCAGAGCCTGTTCGGAGAAGACTTTTATATCGAGATCCAGGATCACGGGATTCCCGAACAGAAGCAGATCCTGCCGCTACTCGTGCAGATCGCACGGGAGATCGGCGCACAGATCGTCGCAACCAACGACGTCCATTATCTCAAAAAAGAGGATTGGGAGATGCAGGACGTCCTCATGTGCATCCAAACCAAACGCACGCTCGACGATCCCACCCGCATGAAGATGCAGACGCACGAGTTCTACATGAAATCGGGGGACGAGATGGCGGCGCTCTTTCCCGATCTCCCCGAGGCGATCTCCAACACCCGCGTCATTGCGGACAAAGTGTCCGACGTCGATACGCCCTTCAATCTCAAAGACGACGGCTCTCCCGTCTACGATAAATCCCTCATTCCGCTCTATACCGCGGATGATGGAACGCCTTCGCCCGAATATCTGACCCGCCTCACGTGGGACGGGCTCCCCAAGCGGTATCCCGTTCTCACAGAAGAGATCAAAAAGAGGGCGGAGTACGAGCTTTCCGTCATCATCAAAATGGGGTTTGCGGATTACTTTCTCATCGTTTGGGACTATATCAACTGGTCGAGATTGCACGATATCCCCGTTGGCCCCGGGCGGGGCAGTGGCGTGGGAAGCATTGTCGCTTATTCCATCGGGATCACGAATGTCGACCCGCTCAGGTACGATCTTCTCTTCGAGCGCTTTCTCAATCCCGACCGTGTCTCCATGCCCGACTTCGACGTCGATTTCTGCACAGAGAGAAGGGGGGAGACGATCGAGTACGTAAGGAGACGCTATCATCCCGAAAACGTCGCGCAGATCGTCACGTTCGGTACGCTCGCTTCGCGCGCCGTCATCAAGGATGTCGGAAGGGTCATGCGCGTACCCTATTCGGATACCGACCGCGTCACCAAGCTCATGGACGGGAAATCCACCATCCGCGAGCTCTTGGGGCTCAATATCGAGAGCTGCCGCCAGAAGGTGCTCGACACGGCGGACGATCCCGACAAGCACGATGAAGCGCTCAAAAAGCTCGCCGATCAGGAGGGAAAGCGCAATTCCGAATTTGTGGAGATCTACGAATCGGACGAGACGCTGAAACGCGTCATCGACATGGGGCTCAAACTCGAGGGAATGCCCCGCAACACGTCGATGCATGCGGCGGGCGTCGTCATCTGCCGTAAAAAGATCGCCGACAACGTGCCGCTCTCCCGCAACGGGACGGATATCACGACCCAGTTCGACATGAAAGAGGTGGAGTCCATCGGCATGCTCAAAATGGACTTTTTGGCGCTCACCACCCTCACCGATATCAAAAAGACGCTCGATTACATCTACGAGGACTATGGCACACACATCGAGTTCGGCCAGAGCTGCGACGATCCCGGGGCATACGATCTCATCGCGGAAGGGGATACGGACGCGGTGTTCCAGCTTGAACAGGGGGGGATGAAGCGGTTCATGAAACAGCTCCGCCCGACCTGCCTCGAAGATCTCATCGCAGGGATCTCGCTCTACCGCCCGGGACCCATGGACTTTATTCCCGATTATCTGAAAAACAGGGCGGAACCCGATAAGATCCAGTACCTCACACCGCTTTTGAAACCCATTCTGGAAAAGACGTACGGTGTCATCATCTACCAAGAGCAGGTCATGCAGATCTTCCAGAATCTTGCGGGATACTCGCTCGGGCAGGCAGACCTCGTCCGCCGCGCAATGGCGAAAAAGCACCGCTCCGAGCTGATGGCGCAGAAGGATAAATTCATCTACGGCGACGTGGATCAGGTCGTTGGAACCGCAAAGGACGGTTCTCCCATCTACGGCAACATCACGGGCTGCAAGGCGCACGGGATCCCGCCCGAAGTTTCCGCCGAGCTCTTTGCCCAGATGGAGAGCTTCGCCTCCTATGCTTTCAATAAATCGCACGCCGCAGCGTACGCCGTCGTCACCTATCAGACGGCATATCTCAAAAAATATTATCCCAAGGAATTCCTCGCGGGCGTGCTCAATAACCGCATCACCAAGATCGACGAGATCGCAAAATACGTCGTCTACATGAAGGAAAAGAACATCAGGGTTCTGCCGCCCGACGTCAACCGTTCGAAGGCGTACTTTTCCGTCGAAGGGGACGGGATCCGCTTCGGCCTTTGCGCACTGCGCGGGGTCGGCATCGCCGCAATGGAGAGCGTCATCGAGGAACGCGCCAAGGGGGGGCTCTTCAAGGATTTCCCGGATTTCCTGATGCGTTGTACAAAGTTTGTCAATAAGCGGATGGTTGAAGCGCTCATTTTCGGCGGCGCATTCGACGGAATGGGCTACCGCAGGGCGCAATACAATGCCGTCTACGAGGACCTCATGCGGCGGATCCAGCTCATCGACAAGCAGAAGTCAAGCATGCAGATGTCGCTGTTCGGCGATTTTATCAAGGAAGATGCTCCGAAAGCGGAGTATCCCGCGATCCCCGAGTGGGAGAAGGACGACCTTCTCGGCAAAGAAAAATCGGTGCTCGGCGTCTATGTCAGCGGACATCCCTTTGAGCAATACGCCCATCTCTTTAAGGACTGTTCTTTCCATACGGGCATGCTTTCGGACTTCGAAGAGGATGAGGAGACGGGCAACAGGACGTATAATCTCATCAAGGCGGGAGATCCCGCAACGCTCGGCGGACTCGTCGCGGGGGTCAAGAAGATCAACACGAAGTCGGGCGCGATCATGGCGTTTATCACGGTCGAAGATCTCTACGGCAGCGTCGAATGCGTCGCCTTCCCGCGGATCTACGAGAAAGTGCGTTCGGCACTGAAGCATGATGCTGTCGTCCGCATTTCGGGTAAGATCGACTGCCCGCCCGATAAACTTCCCGTCATCGTCATCGATACGCTCGATGTGCTCGATCCCGAGGAGCAGACGAAAAAGGCGGAGCCCGGGGCGCGGGAACAGGAACAAGTTCTCTGGCTGGACGCACGCTTACTCGCAGAAGAAGATTTTAACGAGCTTGTCGACGCGCTCGAGGGCTATCAGGGCGAAACGAAGGCAAAGATCCTCTACGGGGGCAAGCGGTTTGAGTACGGGATCCGCCTCTCCCGTGCGCTCGCTGCGGAGCTCAGGACGTTCTTGCCCGAGTCCTGCATCAAGATCGTATAAAAAAATCAAAAAAGAAATACGGAAAATCGGAAAACAGTCTTTCTTTTTTATTTTTGATGTGTTATAATACCAAAGA
>CANPYD010000002.1 GCA_947587775.1 uncultured Clostridia bacterium | reverse complement strand
AAAGGACGGGCTTGTCGTTGCAAGCGACATTCCCGCCGTCGCGGAGGAAGGGGCGACCCTCTTTGCGATTTCGGATGGCGAATTTGCCAAATTGAAAGGAGATGATCTTTCCTTCTACGACGCATCTCTATGTGAAATCACCAAGGAACCGATCGAATTCGATCCCGTGGAAGATGTGCCTGATCTGAAAGGGTATCGCCATTATATGAGAAAGGAAATCGATGAAATTCCCAAAGTTTTGTCGCTTTCTCAGGCAAAAATTTCAGAAAACTCTTGTTTTTCGGACTTTTACGAAGTACTATGTCAGACAAAGTATATCCAAATCGTCGCCTGTGGGACGGCTTACCACAGCGGTTTGTGCGCAAAAGAGGCGATCGAGCGGATCTGCCGCGTTCCCGCCGACGTATATGTGGCGAGCGAATACCGATACTGCGATCCCTTGATTCCCGACGGGACGCTCCTCATTGCGATCAGCCAAAGCGGGGAGACCGCCGATACGCTCGCCGCCGTCCGCCTCGCAAAAGAGCGGGGAGCGTATATCGCCGCGGTGACGAATGTGACCTATTCTTCTTTGACCCGCCTTGCGGATACCGTTCTCTACACGAAAGCGGGCAGGGAGATCGCCGTCGCCGCGACCAAAAGTTTCAACGCACAGCTCATGACCCTTTACTCAATCGTGTCCGCGCTTGCTGCCACCTTGGGGAAAGAGGCGCCCTCTGTCGGGGGACTTTCGGCAATGGCGGAGAGTGCCGTGATTTCCGCCGAGAGCGTCAGAAGTTGGACGCCGCATTTTGCGGGCGCGAAGAGTGCCTATTTCATCGGCCGCGGGGCGGATCGCTACGCCGCGATGGAGGGGAGCCTGAAACTCAAGGAGATCTCCTATCTTCCGAGCGAAGGGTATGCCGCGGGAGAGCTCAAACACGGCACGCTTGCCCTCATCGAGAAGGGAACGCCTGTCGTTGCCGTCATCACCCGCCGCGAGATCGCCGATAAGACGATGAGCGCCATTCATGAAGTGTACGCGCGCGGGGCGACCGTCTTCCTCGTCACTTGCTTTCCCGAACTCTGCAAGACGGCCGAAGTCACCGCTTCTGCCACAATCCCGGAGTGCCCGCCCGAGTATTCTCCCATCTTATCGGTGATCCCGTTGCAGATGCTGGCGTATTATACGTCCGTTGCGCGCGGGAACAATCCCGATAAGCCGCGGAATCTCGCAAAGAGCGTGACCGTCGAATAGAAAAACGCCCCCTGCGCGGGGGCGTAACGCGTTTCTTTCTAAAATTACCCAATCCTTCTTATGAAAGGATGATAATCGAGGATCTTTTCGATCTCTTCGAGGGCGTCTGCTGGGATCGTGAGCCCGCTTGCCGCAGCATTTGCTTCGAGCTGGGAAGGGCGGCTCGCCCCCGTAATGACCGAGGAAATGGGTTTCAGCCTCAGGATCCACGAGAGTGCAAGCACCGAAAGGGGAACGCCGAGCCCGTCGGAGACCTTCAAAAGTTTTTCGACCTTGTCGAGGTTTTCATCTGTGAGAAGCGCATTGATCTGTCTGTCGGCTTGCCAAGTGGCGCGGGAGCCCTCGGGCAAAGGTTGCCCCTTGCGGTATTTTCCCGTGAGCAGGCCCTGCGAGAGCGGCGAGAAGGGGGTGATCCCGATCCCGAACCGTTCGCAGATCCCGACGATCTCGTCCTCGATATAGCGGTCCGCCATATTGTATTGGGGTTGGTAGACCGAAAGAGGGCGGTTGCCGTCCCGCTGTGCGGTGAGAATCGCTTCCGTGATCTGCGCAGGCGTCCATTCGGAAACGCCGTAGTAGAGGATCTTGCCCTCTTTCACGAGGTCGGAGAGCGTTTCCACCGTCTCCGCGATGGGGGTCGTCGGATCGAACCGATGGCAAAAATAGAGATCGAGATAGTCTAACTTCATGTTTTTCAGGGTGATCTCGAGCTGTTCCCTGATGTGTTTGCGGCTGAGTCCCCATTCGTTCGCGCCCTTTCCCATGGGGAAAAAGACCTTGGAGGAGACGACGTATTCGCCGCGCCTGTGATCGGAGAGAACTTTTCCGAGGAAGCGTTCCGCTTCGCCGCCGGAGTAGGCGTCGGCGCAGTCGAAGAAATTCACGCCGAGGTCGAAGGCTTGATCGACCGTCTGTTTTGCCGTTGCGACTGCCGAAGCGTCCGAAAGATTTGTGACCCAACTTCCGAGCGCGATTTCGGAAAGTTTGAGCCCCGTGTTTCCCATATTGCGATATTTCATAATTTCACCTTTCTATATTGTAACATGGATCGCCCGAATGAGCAAGCGAAATAAAAAAATTTCCCGCCGCGGCGGGATTTTTCATGCTGTCAGGTGACATTTTTTTTCAGGAGCGCCCGCTCTTCTCTTTTATATGACCATTTCATGAGAATGGGGGTGAGGATGGAAGAGAGCAGGATAATGACGATGACAAAGGGGTAGATCTTTGCATCGACGAGCCCTGCCGCGACGCCTTTTTCGGTGCAGATCAGAACGACTTCCGCCCGTACCATCATGCCGATCCCGACGCGGAAGCTGTCCGTGAAGGGAAATTTGCACATTTTTGCGCCGAAACCGCAGCCGATGAGTTTTCCGAGAAGCCCTGCCACGACGAATACCGCGCCGAAGCCCAAAAATTTCAGGTCGATCTGTGCAAAGTACTGAATGTTGCTCATGCCGATAAAGGCAAAGAAGATGGGGGAGAAGATGAGATAGCCCATTTCATCCACTTTGCTTTCGACATAGGGCGTTTCGGAGAGGGTCCCGCCGAGAAGAATGCCCGCAAGATAGGCTCCCGTGATGTCCGCAACGCCGAAGATCTTTTCGGCGACATAGGCGTAAACGAAGCAGGCGGCGAGTGATATAATGGGGACGCGGCGGTTGTGGGGCGCCTTCCGCTCCATGACATCGAAGAGTTTGCGGAGCGCCACGCCGACGGCAATCGCGGCAATGAAAAAGAGAACGATCTTGATCACGACGAGCCCTGCACCCGGGGTAAACCAGTTCCAGCCGCCGCCTTGGCTCCCGCCCGAAAATCCCGTAAGAACGGACAGAATGATGATGCCGATCACGTCGTCGATGACGGCTGCCGCAACAATGGAAGTGCCTACTTTCGAATCGAGCTTGCCGAGTTCCTTCAAAACCGCAACGGTCACCGAAACGGACGTCGCCGTGAGGATGGCGCCGTAAAAGAGATTTGACAGGATGCCATCTTCCGGCTTGAACAAAAACGCTGTGAGCGTCCCGAGGCCCATGGGGACGGCGACCCCGAGCGCGGTGATGACGATGGATGCAACGCCCGTCTGCCTCAGTTTTTTGAGGTCGGTTCCGAGTCCCGCGGAGAACATGATGAGCACAACGCCGATCTTGCTCATGACAGAGAGGACGTAAGTCACATTTTCCCCGAAGAAGCCTCTTTTCAGGGGTTCCCACGGGATGTAGCGCAAAAGTCCGATGAGAATTCCCGCGACCAGCATGCCGAGGACCGCGGGCATGCCGCATTTATGTGCGCCGAGCCCCATGAGCTTGGAGAGGAGCAGGATCACGGCGAGAGGGAGTAAAATTTCGAATGCTTCCATAGTATGCCTGATGCCGCCTTTCGGCGACCCTATCTATTATAGCCTTTTTGCGCCGAAAAGCAACTTTTTCGCGGCGGTTTCAGGCTTAAAATTCCGCAGATACTTGCTATTTTTTATTTCCTATGTTATAATATGGAAAATGTTGACGGCAGGCGAACCCGTACCGGAGATGCGGGCAAGACAAATGAATCCCGTCGTGCTCGCTTTTGTGGGGGACGCGGTCTATACGCTCCTCGTGCGCGAGAAGCTGGCGCTCTCTTCGGGGGAAAAGACAGGGGAGCTTAACAGGCGCGCCTCCGAGATCGTCTCCGCCCACGGGCAGAGCGGCGCACTCGAACGCATTCTGCCCCTTCTCACCGAGGAAGAGTCGGAGATCTATCACCGCGGCAGAAATGCCAAAAAGCCGACGAAGAGCAAGAATGCGAGCGTGGGAGAATATGTCCGTTCCACCGGCTTCGAAGCGGTGATCGGCTACCTCTATCTGACGGGACGTACGGAGCGGATCCGCGAATTGTTCTTTTTGGAGAATTGAATGAAAACAGAGGGCAGAAACGCCGTTTTGGAACTTTTGAAAACGGACAAAACGGTCGATAAGATATTGCTTGAAAAGGGCGCGCAGGGAACGCTCGGCAAAATATTCGCCGAAGCGAGAAAAAAAGGGCTGCGGGTGCAGTTTGTCGACCGCGCCGTGCTCGATAAGGAGAGCCCCGATAAGCGACATCAGGGCGTTATCGCCTTTACGACCGATTTTGTCTACGCCGATTTCTTTGAGCTCGGGGGCGGGGAGGAAAGCCTGATCGTCCTCTGCGACGGGATCGAGGACGTCCATAACTTAGGCTCCGTGATCCGCGTCGCCGAATGTGCGGGGGCGGACGGCGTCGTCATTCCCAAGGCAAAAGGGGCGAGTGTAACGGACGCGGTTATCCGCATTTCCGCGGGCGCGGCGGAACATCTCCCCGTCGCAAAGGTTCCCTCCATCAACTATGCGATCGATTCCCTCAAAGAGCGCGGCTATTGGGTCTATGCGCTCGACGCGGGCGGAGAGAGTATTTACGATACCGCCCTTACCGGGAAAGTCGCCCTCGTCATCGGGGGAGAGGACAGCGGCGTGAGGCGTCTCACCCGCGAAAAGTGCGATAAGTCGCTCTCGATCCCGCTCTTCGGAAAAGTCAATTCCCTCAATGCGTCCGTGGCGCTGGGGATCGCGGTCTATGAGGTGGTTCGTGCAAGAATTTCAAAATGAATCGGATGAATCGCTCGTTTTGAGGGCGCAGAGCGGAGAGCGTGCGGCGACGGAGGAGATCCTTCTCCGTTACAAAAACGCCGTCCGCGCCCGTGCGCGCAAATTTTTTCTCGAAGGCGGCGAAACGGACGATCTCGTGCAAGAGGGCATGATCGGACTGTATTCCGCGATCGGCGCATTCGATCCCAAGGCGGGGAAACGCTTCAAAAATTTTGCCTATCTTTGTGTGACGCGGCGGATCTACGATGTTCTCCGTACGGCGGGAAGGCAGGGAAGCGCGGAACTGTTCGATCCCGATACCATCGAGAGCGGGGATTCTCCCGAAGATTTCCTCCTCGACAACGAGGCGCGGACGGAGATCAGGGCAAGACTCATGAAAGAATTGAGCGATTTCGAATTCCGCGTCATGATCATGTATCTGGACGGCATGAGCTATTCACAGATCTGCGAGGCGACGGGGAAGTCCGCAAAGAGCGTGGACAATGCCCTGTCCCGTTCCAAACGGAAATTGCAGATCGCTTTTTCAGACGGAAAATAATTTTTGGAGGCATCTATGGCGCACGTTTCGCTGTATCGCCGCTTCCGCCCCGATTCCTTTGACAAGATGGTGCGGCAGGAGCATGTGGTGCGCGTTCTCAAGAACCAGATCGCGGCGGGGTCGATTGGGCACGCCTATCTTTTCACGGGGCCGCGCGGCACGGGAAAGACGACCGTCGCCCGTATCTTTGCGCGCGCAGTGAATTGCGAACATCCCGTAGACGGTTCTCCTTGCGGGAACTGTCCTTCCTGCGTCGCGCTTGCAAACGGGTCTCTCGACATTACGGAGATTGACGCTGCTTCCAACAACGGCGTGGGAGAAATGCGGGATCTCCGTGAAAAAGTGCAATATCCCCCTGTGAGCGGGAAATATAAGGTCTATATCATCGACGAAGTGCATATGCTGACGGACAGTGCCTTCAACGCCCTGTTAAAGACGCTCGAGGAGCCGCCCGCACACGCCATCTTTATCCTTGCGACGACGGAGCCGCAGAAGCTCCCGGCAACCATTCTTTCCCGCTGTATGCGGCTGGATTTCAAGCTGATTCCCGAAGAGGATCTTGAAAAACATCTCATGCGCGTGCTCGACGAGATCGGAAAACCCTATGAGAGGGAAGCGGTCGCGGCGATTGCCCGCGCGGGGGCGGGAAGCGACAGAGATATGCTCTCCATCGCCGAGATGTGCATCGCCTATTCCGAAAAACTCACCTACGAAGGCGTGACGGCGGTTCTCGGCGCGGCGGATTTTCACGAAACCTGTGCGCTCGTCTCCTGCCTGCTTCACGCGGATGGGAGCGGTGCGCTCGAAAAAACCGAATCAATCCTTTCCGAGGGGAAAGCGGTCGGCGTCCTCGTCAGAAATCTGCTCGATCTTCTGAACCAAGTCCTCGTCGCAAAGACATGCGTTTCCGCAGAACGGCTGCTCTCTCTTCCCAAAGAACTCTTTTCTCAGGTGAAAGACCTTGCGGATGGGGCGGAATCCAAGGCGATCCTGCGTGCGACGGAGATCCTCGCGAAAACCGAGAGCGAGCTCAGATATACAACCTCTCCCCGCATCGTGCTCGAGACGGCGATCCTGCGCATCTCCTGCCCCGCGGATGATTACGATATCGAAGCGCTGCTTGTGCGTATGAACGCCCTCGAAAGGGAGCTGAATGAGCTCAAAACGAGCGGCATACGGGTCGAGGAGAAGAGGGCGGAAGAAGTTTCTACCGCGCATAAGGCGCCGGAAGGCGCACGGGACATACCGGAAGCGGCGCAAAATGCCCCGGAAGAGCGCGCGCCCGAGCCCGACTATCCGTTCCCTGAGGAAGAACCGATCTTCGATGAGGCGTATTTCTCGGACATGATCATACCTTCGGAAACACTTCCGAAGGCGGAACAGCCGAAAAAAGAGCCTGTAAAACCTTCCGCAAAGACGCCTGAAGCGTTTAAGGCTTCGGCACCCGCAGCGGCTGCACCTTCCGCATCGGAGCCCGCATCCGTCGTTGCAAATCCCGCAGCGGCGCCCAAGGACGCCCAGAAGGCGTTCGGGCAGTTTATGCGGACGCTCCGCAAGACGAGCAGAAGTGGCGTTCTGTTCACGATGTGTTCCGATCTCGAGGCGGAATTCGAAGGCGAAACGCTTGTCTTGATCTCCGACAGCGAGACGATCGTGCGTTCCCTCAAACGGGAAGAGCATGTAAAGATCATGACGGAAGTCTTTTCGGGGATCGGGATCACGTCCTTTGAAGTGCGTGGAAGGGCACAAATGCCGAAGAGCGGCGGGATCGAGGAACTCAAAAACAATTTTAAGGATTATCCGATAGAATTCAAATAGATGGGAGGAAACTGAAATGGCATACGGCAGAGGCGGCATGGGCGGCGGCATGGGAAACATGCAGAATCTCATGAAGCAGGCGCAGAAAATGCAGGAGGAGATGCAGGAGACCGAGAAACTCCTCGACGAATGGGAGATTGTGGGCACCGCAGGCGGCGAGGCAGTCGTCGTCTATATGAACGCCAAAAAGATCATCGACGGCATCGAGATTGATAAAGAGGTCGTCGACCCCGAGGACAGCGAAATGCTCGAAGATCTCATTCTTGCCGCGATCCTCGACGGATACAAGAAGGCGGATGCGGTCTATCAGGAAAAAATGTCCAAATTCGGCACCATGGGCGGACTCGGAGGAGGGCTTCTTTAAGTGGAAGTATTTATCGAGCCGATCGGAAGGCTCATGAATGAGTTTTCCAAGCTCCCGGGTGTCGGGAAAAAGACGGCGCAGCGGTACGCATACCGCGTCATCAACATGTCGGAGGGCGAAGCGCGGGAGTTTGCCGAGGCGATCGTCAATGTCAAAAAAAAGGTAAAATTCTGCAAGATCTGCGGGAATTTCACCGAAGAGGACGTCTGCGAGATCTGCAAACAGCGCGACGACAGCACGATCTGCGTCGTAAAAGAACCGAAGGACGTCATTGCCCTCGAAAAGTTGCATGAATACAAGGGCGTCTATCATGTGTTGCACGGCGTCATCGACCCCATGAACGGCGTCACCCCCAACGACATCAGGATCCGCGAACTCCTCGACAGGGTACAGCAGGGAGAGGTGCGGGAAGTCATCATGGCAACCAATCCCGATGTCGAGGGCGAAGCGACCGCACTCTACATTGCAAAGATCCTGAAGCCGCTCGGCGTAAAGGTGACCCGTCTCGCCCGCGGGATCGCGATCGGCGGCGAACTCGAATACACGGACGACGTAACGCTCGCCCGCGCTCTCATCGAACGAAAGGAGATATGATATGAAAATATCCGTGCTCGGCTGCGGAAGATGGGGATCCTTTATCGCGTGGTATCTCTCCCGCCGTGGAAACGAGGTTTACAGCTGGGGGCCCGAATCCTCCGATTCCTATCAGATCTTGAAGAACACGGGGCGGAACGACTATGTCGCCCTCGATGAAAAGATCACGCTCACCTGCGATTTAAGGGAGGCAGTGGAGCGGGCGGAGATCATCGTGATCTCCATTTCCTCGCAGGGATTGCGCGGCTTCATGCAGCAGATCATGCAGTTTGACGTCTCCCAAAAGATTTTTGTGCTGTGCATGAAGGGGATTGAGTCGGGCACGGGGAAACGGCTTTCCGAGATCATGACGGAGAGCGGCGTCGCCCAAGACAAGATCGCCGTTTGGGTGGGACCCGGGCACATCCAGAGTTTTGTGCAGGGCATTCCGAATTGCATGGTTATTGACTCCGCAAATGAGACTCTGAAGCGGGATCTCGTCCATAGCTTCAAGAGCGATCTCATTCGTTTCTACTATGGAAACGACCTCATCGGTACGGAGATCGGCGCTGCGGCAAAGAACGTCATGGGGATCGCGGCGGGCATTCTTGATGTGATCTGCGTGCCGCTCAAAGGTCCGCTCATGTCCCGCGGCGCGCGGGAAGTCGCCCGCCTCATCAAGGCGATGGGAGGGAATGAACTCTCTGCCTATGGCCTTGCACATCTCGGGGACTATGAAACGACCCTCTTTTCTCCCTATTCGCATAACAGAATGTATGGGGAGATGCTTGCGAAGGGGCAGCGGTTTGAAAAACTCGCCGAGGGCGTTGCAACCAGCGAAGCGATGCGCTTCCTCGGGCAGAAATATCATGTTGAGCTTCCCATCACCGAAGCAGTGTACCGCGTCTGTTTCGGAAGCGGGGACGATACGAAGCGCTGCCGTGCGGAGATTGAAAAGCTTTTCTCCCGCAGCACCAAGGCGGAAATGTACGAGTGATCGGCATTTTTAAGGATATACATAGTACTATGTCTGACATAATCGACGAAAAACCGACCGAAATGGGGGAAGAACCGCTCGTACGGACGTCCTTTTCCGTCAACGGACGGACGCAATGGGAGTTTTCCCGTGCGCTCCTCGTATACAGCGGCGCCGTCACTCTCATCGGGATCGCGCTACTCATTTCCTATTTTATCCTCTCAGCCGAGAGCCGCGACGCGCTCATCAATATGAATCTCGCGCTCCTTTTGACACTTCTCTGCATGGGATCGCTTCTCTCGCTTGCGGGGCTTGCGGTTACGGGTGTTCTGATCGGAAACATCGTGCGCGCAGCGCGAAACAGTGGTTCTTACTCCTGCACATTTTCAGAGGAGGAGATGATCGTCTGTACGGAGAATGAGAAGGGCGAAACGGAAGAGACGCTCCGCTATTCTGAGTTCAAAAAAATTAAGGAGACAAAACGGCGTTTTCTTCTTTACAGGACAGGAACGATCGTTTACCCTGTCGAAAAGGGGGAGCTTTCCGAGGATGAGATCGCCGCGCTTCGCCGTGTTTTTCTTGTCGGTAAAAGCACAAAAATCAATCATTGAGTTCCGGGGAATCGCATGTCAGAAAGAACCGAAAATCAAATAACAGAAGCCGAAGAGATCCCGCAAGGTTGTCCGCTTCTCCGGATCTCGTATCGCATTGATGCGCGTGCCCAAAGAGATATTTCAAAAAGGGCAAGGATCGGAAGCCTGACCGCCCTGTTCGCAGGCATTCTTATTTTGATCGCTTTTATTGTTTTGAGTGTTTTGGATGAAGAGGGCGTATTGCTTGATACGGCCTTTCACGTAGCGATCTTGCTCTTGGGCGCGTTTCTTTTCGGCGTGGGTCTTATCTTTTATCTTTCCATCAGAAAGAATATAAAAAATGCGGAAATGCTTGATGCGCTCAACCATTATGTTTTTTACGAGAATTATATGGAAATCGAGAGTGACCGCCGCGGCGAGAATATTGGGAAGGTAAAGGTCTATTATCCGGATTTTGTCAAGATTCGGGAGAAGGGGAAATTTTTTATGCTTTATCCTACGGCGGCAACCGTTTATCCGGTTCCCAAAGAAGGACTTTCCGAGGATGAGATCACCGCGCTTCGCCGTGCATTCCGTCTGAAAACAGGAAAAAAATAATTTTTTGCAGATTTTTCCGAAAAAAATCGAAAACGCCCGAAAGAATGCTTGACAAGCTCTTTGGATTTGTGTAGAATAGTATTGTTACGCATGGGGGCGTAGCTCAGTTGGTTAGAGCGCTTGCTTGACATGCAAGAGGTCACAGATTCGAGTTCTGTCGTCCCCACCACTAAAACCCTGTATATTGTGTCGAAACATTTGTTATGACCGATATGTGGGGTTTTCGTTTATTATGAACCGAATAAAGAAACTTCCGCCGATTTTCGGCGGGAAGTTTTTATCCTTTTGCTTCGCGGTCCATGGCGCGCTTCAAATCGCGTTCTTTGAGGGCTTGTTTTTTATCATAGGTATGTTTGCCCTTGCAGAGAGCAATCTCCACTTTGACGAGCGCATCCTTGAAATAAATCTTGAGAGGTACGAGCGTAAATCCTTTTTCGTTGACTTTTCCCGCGATTTTTGCGATCTCCATACGGTGCAGAAGGAGCTTTCTGTCCTTCCTCGAATCGCGTGTGGAAAATGCGCCGCTCTTATCATAGAGGGCGATGTGCATATTTTTGAGGAGGATCTCGCCGCTGCGGACTTCGCAAAAGCTCTCTCCGAGGGACGCCTTCCCTGCGCGGAGAGATTTTACCTCCGCGCCCTCGAGGACGATCCCCGCCTCGTATTTATCCCCGATGAAATACTCAAAGGAAGCGGATTTATTGACCGCAATGATCTTCATACCCATATTGTATCATGAAAGAATCAGATTGTCAAAGAATTTTTTCGAGTGAAAACTGCGTCCGCCGCGCGCCCCAATCGACACCGACGACTTTGACTTTCAACCGCTGTCCGAGACGGAAGGAATGTTTCGTCCCGCGGAGAAGGAAACGCTCTTCAAGATATTCGTAGCTGTCGTCAGGCAGTGTTTCGATGGGAATGAGCCCTTCGACCGTGTTGGAAAGCTCCGCAAAGATCCCGAACGAGGTGACGCCCGAGACGGTCGCCTCATATTCTTCGCCGATCCTTTCCTGCATATAGGCGGTGATATAGAGTGCGTCGACGTCCCGTTCGGCTTCTGCGGCGTTGCGTTCGCATGCGGAGGAGCGGACGGAGACGCTTTCCACGACCCTTTGATACTTCTCCCGCGCGGCGCTTTCCTCTTTGAGCGCGTCCTTGATGATACGGTGGATGCACAGATCGGGATAGCGGCGGATAGGGGACGTGAAATGACAGTAGCATTCGGAAGCGAGCCCGAAGTGTCCGATGTTATCGGGGGAATAGACCGCTTTCATCATGGAGCGCAGCATCACTCGGTTGACGACGGCGTACAGCGGAGAAGACTCCAGATCGCTGAGCACTTTTTGATAGTCATGCGGGGAGACGTCAGACGGATCGAATTTCGGCGCAGCGCCCGCTTCCTTCAAAAATTCACGGAAAGCAGACGCCTTTTCCGCAGAAGGCTTCTCGTGCACGCGGTACACAAAGGGGATCTTTTTTTCGGTCATGATGCTTGCGACGCTCTCGTTTGCGAGCACCATGAACTGCTCGATCATATCGTGTGAGATCGTCCTTTCATGCTCGGGAATGGAAATTTCTCCGTTTTCATAGAGGATCTTTGCCTCGCCGATATCCATATCGATGCCGCCGCGCCGCTTTCTTGCCGCCATCAGAATGCGGGTGAGCTCCGTTGCCCTTTCGACAAATTCAACCAGATCGGGATAGCGCGCTCTTGCAGCGGGGTCGCCCTCCGCGATCGCCGTAACGTCGGTATACGTCATCCTGTGGCGGGAGCATATCACGGACGGGACGATCTTCTTTCCGACGACATTGCCGCGGCGGTCGACGGTCATGATACAGGAGAGGGTGAGCCTCGGCACGCCCTCGTTCAAAGAACAGATATCGTTGGAAAGGGAAGGGGGAAGCATGGGCAGGACGCGGTCGGGAAAATACACGCTCGTCCCGCGGCCGAAGGCCTCACGGTCGAGTGCGCTGCCTTGCTGTACATAATGGGAAACATCGGCGATGTGGACGCCGAGCTCGAAGTTCCCGCCCCGTTTTTCGACGGAGATCGCATCATCGATGTCCCGCGTGTCCTCGCCGTCCACCGTGATGATGAGCTTTCCCCTGAGGTCGAGCCGTCCGCCGAGACTGCCGAGGGGATCCCGCATGCGCTGTTTTTCGCCCTCGGCGAGGACATCTTCCGGAAAATCCTCTTTCAGATTGTGTGCGCGGATCAGGGCAAGTTCCTCTGTGAGAAAGTCGCCGCTTTTACCGATGATCCCGACGATCTCGCCGACAGGCATCCGTCCGTCATAGGCGGTGATCTTTGCAACAACCTTCGCGCCGCTCGCCGCGCCGTTGATTTTATTTTGGGGGATGAAGACGTCCTCGTCGAACCGTCTTTCATCGGGAGAGACAAAACCGCCTCTCCGTGCGCGCGAGAATTCGCCGACGATCTCATCGTATCCCCGCGTGAGGACAGCGAGCACTTCGCCCTCGTCCCCGGTGCCCGTCTTGCGGCAGAGGACATCATCCCCGTGAAGGGCGTTTTTCATGGCGCGGCGGGGGAGGAAAAGGTCACCCGAGCCGTCGTCGGGAATAAAAAATCCGAAGCCGCGTTCGTTTCCGACGATCTTTCCGCGCTTTGCGCCGAATTGTTCCGCAGTCCCGAAGCGGTCTCTCCCGTCCGCGAGAAGTTCTCCTTCCCGCACGAGAGAAAAGAGCATTTCGCGGATCGCAAATGTCTCACGCCTTCCGAGTTTTAATTTTTGTGCGATCTGCTGGGCATTGAGAAGGGCGAAGGATCCGTCCTTGATTTTTTCGAGCAAAAGTTTTTTAACGTTCAAACGATCTCCTTTTTGACAAAGAAATAGGGCGGCCAAGCCGCCCTGAAACTCTCTTCTTTACGCAGTCCAAATGCTTGTGATCTGAAGAATGAAGAACACAATCGCGAGAACCGCAAGCACACCGAGACAGATATATGTCCACATCTTGAGCTTGGCTTCCGTCGATCTACCCTTGTTCTTGCCGTAGAATGTTTCGCTGGATCCGCCGAGCGCGTCGATCCCGTTGGAGTTGCCGGGTTGGAGCATGACGAGGATGATCGCGGCAAGCGCGGCGACAAACATCAGAGCGATGAACACAAAACTGACGATGCGGTATGTGTCGTACGCCGCGAAAGAACTGGCGGGGGCGAGCAGACTTGAAATCAAAGAAACAACATCCATATTCGTTTGTCCTTTATGTTTTTTACAAGATACAGCTAAAAGTATACCATAACCTCCGATAAAACACAACTTTTTTTACGCCATGATTTGCAAATTTTTTTGTTTGCTTTGATTTTTTTCACTTTCAGAGGGGAGGGCTCCCGATTTTGGGGACATGTCAAAAAGAAATTTTGAATTGTCCCGACTGAGAATTGACAAATTCATTTTCCTATATTATAATTTTGGTATGGATAATCTTATTTTGATTGGCATGCCTTCCGCGGGCAAGAGTACCGCAGGGGTATTGCTTGCGAAGAAGATCGGGTACGGCTTCGTCGATACCGACCTCATCATTCAGGGCGAGGAGCAGGAGCTCCTTCCGACCCTTATCGAGGAGAAGGGCGCAGAGGGCTTCCTTGCCATCGAAAACCGCGTCTGTTCGGGACTCTTTGTCTCCCGCTGCGTCGTTGCGACGGGCGGCAGCGTCTGTTATTGCGAACAGGCGATGGAGCACCTCAAATCCCTCGGCAAGGTCATCTATCTCGAGATCAGCGCAAACGAAACGGAAAAGCGCATTTCGAGCTTTTTACGCCGCGGCGTCGTGATGCGCAAGGGGATCACGAATCTCAGAGAGCTGCACAAAGAGCGCGTTCCGCTCTATGAAAAATACGCGGATATCGTCGTCGACTGCAGCGGGCTCAACATCGACGAGACGGTAGAAACGCTTGCCGCAGCCGCGGGCTTCCATCTGTGAGGATCCTCGTCTACGGCGCGGGTGCGATGGGGACAAGCCTCGGCGCTTTTTTGACGCGCGGCGGATATCCCTGTGATCTCGTCACCCGCAACCGTGAACACGTCGCGGCGCTTCAAAGCGGGGGCGCTGTTCTTTGCGGCGCGGCAGGGACGAGCGTCGTGCCTGTATCCGCATTTTTGCCGAAAGAGATGACGGGCAAATATGACGTCATCTTTCTTGCGACGCGCCAAAGGGAGAACCGCGCGGTCGCCAGCTTTCTTCTTCCCTATTCAGAAGAGGACGGTGCGCTTGTCTGTGTGCAAAACGGCCTGCCGGAAGAGGAACTTGCCGAGGTTTTCGGGGCAAATCGGGTGTACGGCTGTGCGCTCGGCTGGGGCGCCGAGCAGATCGGGGCGGGGCGGATCCTACTGACTTCCGCAGAAGAAACGCCGCATCTCGCGTTCGGCGCATACGGAGCGGGGAACAGAACGGAGGAGCTTTCAAAGATGCTCTCCTCCGCTTTTTCCGTGACGGCGGGGAACCTGAAAGAGATCCGCTATTCCAAGCTCGTCGTCAATGCGGCGTTTTCCACGCTCTCCGCGATCTCGGGGCTCACCTTCGGCGAACTCGCCAAAAGACATAAAAAGCTCGTTCTTTCGCTCATGCGCGAAACGGTCGCCGTGGCGCGGGCGGAGGGATGCAAAAAGCTCGTCCAGAACGGGCACGACATCGGGAAACTCTTCCAAAGTCCCTTCGCGGGCATGCTTTTGCCCTTTGCGATGAAAAAACACAGTGCAATCCGCTCCGGCATGCTCAAAGATCTTGAGGCGGGCAGGCGGTGCGACGTCGATTTCGTCGCAGGCGCGGTCGCGAGTGTGGGGAAAAAGAGGGGGATCCCGATCCCAAAGCTGTGCGCCGCCATAGAGCTGGTGCATGCGATCGAAAACGGTCTTGCGGAGCTTTCTCCCGAAAGTCTGAAGCTGATCTGAATCCGCGGGAACAGTCAAATAAAAAGAATTTCAATACATACATAGAAGGAAGGACACAAATGGACTATAAAGCGCTTGCGGAGCGGCTGCTCCCCGGGGAATACCCCGCCCTCGAATCATATGAAGCAAAATATCCCCCGCGGGATCTCCCGAAGGGGGCGCAGGTCACCCGCCTTGCGCCTTCGCCGACCGGTTTCATCCATCTCGGAAACCTTTTCGCGGCGATCGCAAATGAACGGATCGCCCATCAGAGCGGGGGGATCCTGTATCTTCGGATCGAGGATACCGACTTAAAGCGGAAAGTCGACGGCGCAGTGGAGGCGGTGAAGAGCGCTCTGCGCTATTTCGATATCAAATTCGACGAAGGGGCGGAGATCGACGGCGACAATACCTATGCGCCGTGGTACCAGCGCCAACGCGCGGAGATTTACCGCGCCTTTGTCAAACATCTCATCGAAGAGGGACGGGCATATCCCTGTTTTTGCACAGAAGAGGAGCTTACCGCCCTCAGGGAAGAGCAGACCGCCAAGAAGGAGATCACGGGCTATTATGGCAAATACGCCCGCTGCCGTAACCTTTCCGAAGAGGAAATCTACCAAAATCTCGACGCGGGCAAGCCTTTCGTCATCCGCTTGAAGTCGATGGGTAACCCCGAGAACAAGATCAAGTTCCGCGACGCCATCAAGGGGGAAATTACGGTCACGGAAAACGATCAGGACGTCGTGATCCTGAAATCGGACGGGATCCCGACCTATCATTTTGCCCATGCCATTGACGACCATTTCATGCGCACAACGCTCGTCATTCGCGGCGAGGAGTGGCTTGCCTCTCTACCCATCCACATCGAGTTGTTTGACGTTCTGGGCTTCGAACGTCCGCGTTACGGGCACAACTGCTCGCTCATGAAGCAGGACGGCGAAACGCGGCGGAAACTCTCCAAGCGCAAGGATCCCGAACTTTCCCTCGAATTTTACCGTAAAGAAGGGTACTATGCGCGGGCGGTCAAGGTCTATATGCTCACGCTTCTCAACTCCAATTTCGAGGAGTGGTATCTGAAAAACCCCGAAAAACCGCTTGAAGAGTTCAAATTTACCGCAGAGAAAATGTCGAAAAGCGGAACGCTCTTCGATATCGACAAACTTAACGACATTTCGAAAAACGAGCTCTCCAAACTCTCCGCCGAGGAAATGCTCGAATTCTTGAAGGATTGGGCGGAGGAGTTCGGAAGCGAAGCCCAAAAACATTCCTTTGACGACAGGGAAAGGATGCTCAAAGTCCTCACGCTGTGCATGGGGATCGGCGGGAAAAAGCGCAGAAAGGACTTCACGACCGCCTCGCAGGCGATGGAATTTATCAGATATTTCTTCGAACGTCCCGCATCATACGAGGAATACCGCGTGGATGAGGCGACGAAACAGGCGATTTTGGAAGGTTTTCTTGCAACATACGATCCTGCGGACGATTCGCAGGTTTGGTTTGCAAAGATCAAGGAGATTGCCGCAGGAAACGGCTTCGCGGCGGAGATGAAGGAGTATAAAACGGCCCCTGAGGCCTACAAGGGCAGCGTTGCGGACGTTGCGGAAGTTTTGCGGATCGCAACGACGGGCAAGGCAAATACGCCCGACCTCTATTCGATCCAGCAGATCTTGGGCGAGGACGAGACGAAGGCAAGGATCGGAGCACAGCTCTGACCGCTTCAAACGCAGGAAGGAACAAACGATGAGCAGAGCCGATTTGATTTTCATCGAAAATTGCAAAGAGATTTTGACCCACGGCGTTTGGGACACCGAAATGCAGGTTCGCCCGCATTGGGACGATGGAACGCCCGCCCACACCGTCAAGAAGTTCGGGATCGTCAACCGCTACAATTTGCAGGAAGAATTTCCGATCCTCACCCTCCGCCGTACCGCTTTTAAGAGCTGTATCGACGAAATTTTATGGATCTGGCAGAAGAAGAGCAACAATATCCACGATCTACATTCGCACATCTGGGACAGTTGGGCGGATGAAACGGGAAGCATCGGCAAGGCGTACGGGTACCAGCTCGCACAGAAATCCATCTATAAGGAAGGGGAGTTCGACCAGGTAGACCGCGTGCTTTACGATCTGAAGAACAATCCCGCGTCGCGCAGGATCATGACGAATCTCTATAATTTCAGGGATCTGCACGAGATGAATCTCTACCCTTGCGCCTATTCCATGACATTTAACGTCTCGGGGGACACGCTCAACGGGATCCTCAACCAACGCTCGAACGATGTTCTCACGGCGAATAACTGGAACGTTGTGCAGTATGCCGTCCTTCTCATGATGTTTGCGCAGGTGAGCGGGCTCAAAGCAGGGGAGCTCGTCCACGTCATTGCCGATGCGCACATTTACGACAGACACGTCGATATCGTAAAAGAGATCATCGGGCGGGAGCCGCTCCCGGCGCCCAAGCTCACAGTCGATCCCGACGTGAAAAATTTCTATGATTTCACCGTGGATTCGTTCATGCTCGAAAACTACGAATATCACCCGCTGGACCGAAAAATCCCCGTTGCAATTTAATTTTTTGTTATTTTACATAGTACTATGCCAGACATAATATAGGAGAAAGGCCTGAAATGAAGGCAATTTTTCATGCGGATAAGAAATGGGGGATCGGAAAACATAATGATCTGATGTTTTCACTTCCCAAGGATATGAAGTTCTTTCGCGAGACGACGTCGGGAAAGGTCGTCGTCATGGGGCGGAACACCCTGCTCTCTTTCCCGAACGGCCCGCTCAAAAACCGCGTCAACATCGTTCTTTCGCCCGATGATATCGAAGGGGTTTTGACCGTTCATAACCTTGACGAACTGCTTGCGGAAGTCAAAAAATATCCCGCGGACGATGTTTTCGTCATCGGCGGGGCGAGCGTTTATCGCGCGTTGATCCCGTATTGTACAGAAATTCTGGTGACAAAAGTGGATGCGGACGGCGGTGCCGAGGTGTTCGTTCCCGACCTCGACCTTGACACGAACTTCGAATGCGTTTTTGAGAGCGCTCCCGTGGAGGACAACGGTTACCTCACCCGCTACTGCACTTACAGAAACCGCAGCGTGAAAGAATTTTGACGGAGCTACGTCCGCAAACTGTGAAAAAGTTGCTCATTTAATTGAAAGAATGTGCTATTTTAACATTACATTATTATAATATTATATAAAAAGCAGGAGACAAAATGATGGAAGAAAAAAATGATTCTCAAATGAATGGCGAACGAAAGGACGTATGTCTCAAAGGCGGGGCAGGCAGTCCGATCAAGCGTTCCGGAAGAAAGGCTGCCATGAGACGTTTGATCATGGGAACATTGGCCGTGTTGGGGATTCTATGTTTCACACTGGGTTTGACGGCGTGCGGCGAAATATTTGATTTTTTCGCACATACGCATGATTATCAAGTCGAAGAAGTCGTTCCGCCCACTTGCGCGAATGTGGGATATACGCGCTACACCTGTTCATGCGGCGATTCGTACATTGATAATTATAAGCAGCCGCTTGAGCATACGAAGAGCGGCAACGGCGTGAATGTGCCGGTGACTTGTACTACCGATGGCGGCGTAAAATATTTCTGCGAGGTTTGCGGAAACGAATTTTTCGACCCGCAGACGATCGTTTTTGCGCCCGGACATCAACTTGAAACAATTCCGGGGGTTCCCGCAACCTGTACGTCGTCGGGGCTGTCGGATAAAATCCAATGCCGCGTATGCGGTCAGGTGGTTCAGGAGCAGACTTATATCAATGAGTTAGGGCATATCGATCAGAACGGCGACGATATTTGTGAAAGATGTTCCGTACTGATGTCTTCGGACTACGTAGAGATCTCTTCCGCAAGCGATCTGATGGGGATCGCATCCAATCTGCGTGGAAAATATATTCTTGCGCAGGATATATCGCTCAGCGGCGTTAACTGGAATTCGCTCGGTACAGAATCGGAACCGTTCACCGGTATCCTGAACGGAAACGGGCATTCGATCCGTGATATTTCCCGGTCCGAAGGCGGCGCTCTTTTCCGGTACAACGCCGGCAAGATCATTAACGTGAAACTTGATGGAGTGAGTTTGTCTCTGAATAATAATTCAGGCGAGGTCGCAGGTTTTGCTGTTTATAACCGCGGAAGCATTTCTGGCTGCACGATTTCGGGATTGAGGGTATCTTATACGGTCAATCAATCCAAAGAGACGGAATATCCGAGTTATGACGGCGGAAGCGTAGGCGGAAGTGCTTGCTTTGGCGGTTTCGCTGCCCGCAATGAGGGAACGATCGAGAATTGCACCATCGAAGGCGGATACAACGTCGTTTGCGCGGTCTCGTCGTACTTTAAGCTCAATCCGGCATTTTTCTTCCTCGATGCGGGATATAAATTCACCGTGAACGTGACGTTTATATTCGGAGGATTCGCAGGCACGAACCGCGGCAATATTGTCGGCTGCACAGCGACTTCGGTCGGTACGATTTCCCTGACGGCGAGTGCAACTTCGGCAAATTCTCACGGTACGGCATATACGAACAGTACTTGCCACGTCGGAACTGTGGCCGGAGAGAATACATCGAGCGTGAAAACCTGCTCCGTGCAACGTCCCGTTGTCTCCAGAAGTTGCGGCGAGAATTGTACCTTGAATGTGCAGGAAAACGAGTCGTGATCTCATCTGACTGAAACTTATCATATTGTGATCATTGAAAACAGCGTTCCGCGTCAAAAGCGGGACGCTTTTCGTTATGCAGAGAGAAATTTCCGAAAATGTATTCTGCACGCATGAAATACAATTCAGCAGAAATTTCCGATTTACGCGCTTTTTTTGTTGTGTTTTTCGGGCGAATGTATTATAATTCCCTTTGGAATTCAAGAGGATACTATGATCAGAGAAGATTTACGAAACATTGCGATCATCGCGCATGTCGACCACGGCAAGACGACTTTAGTCGATCAAATGTTGAAACAGGCGGGAACTTTCCGCGAAAATCAGGTGGTTGAGGAGCGCGTGATGGACTCGGGCGATCTCGAGCGCGAGCGCGGCATCACCATTCTTGCAAAAAATACTTCTATCCATTATAAAGGCGTCAAGATCAATATCGTCGATACGCCCGGGCATGCGGATTTCTCGGGGGAAGTCGAGCGTTCGCTCAAAATGGTTTCGGGCGTGCTCATTCTCGTGGACGCCGCCGAAGGTCCCATGCCGCAGACGCGTTTCGTCACGCAAAAAGCGCTTGAACTGGGGCTCAAACTCATTATTGTCATCAATAAGATCGACCGCCCGGACGCGAGACTCGGCGAAGTTGAAGATGAAGTTTTGGAACTTTTGATGGATCTGAACGCCTCGGACGAGCAGCTCGACAGTCCCTTTATCTATTGTTCGGGAAGGGCGGGCACGTCCTCCTTGGATCCTGAGACGCAGGGCGAGGATCTCATGCCTCTGTTTGATATGATCCTGTCCCATTTCCCGCCGCTGGAGATGGATGATGAGGGCCCCTTGCAGCTTCTTGTTTCTTCCATCGATTATAACGATTATGTGGGAAGGATCGGGATCGGCAGGATCGAACGGGGCGTTGCGAGACAGGCTGCGGACGTCACTGTCTGTAACTATAACCATAAGGACGTCAATCTCAGAGGGAAACTCGTGAATCTCTATGAGATTGAGGGGCTTTCCCGCGTTCCCTGCGAGAGCGCGCGGGCGGGCGACATCGTCTGTTTTTCGGGACTCGAGAAGATCAACATCGGCGATACCGTCTGTGCATCCGATCATGTGGAGCCCGTGTCCTTTGTCAAGATCTCCGAGCCGACTGTCGAAATGATCTTTTCAGTCAACGATTCTCCATTCGCAGGCAAGGAAGGCAAGTTTGTCACGACGAGGCATTTGCGCGAGAGGCTCTACCGCGAACTTTTGCGCGACGTCTCTCTCAGGGTCGAGGATACCGATTCCACGGATGCGTTCCGCGTGAGCGGCAGGGGGGAAATGCACCTCAGCATTCTCATCGAAACCATGCGGCGCGAGGGATATGAATTTCAGGTAAGCTCCCCGAAAGTCCTGTATAAGGAGATCGATGGCGAAAGGTATGAACCCGTGGAACGGTTGATCGTCGATGTTCCCGAGGATATGACGGGGCCGATTTTCCAAAGCATGGGAACGAGAAAGGGTGAGCTCGTCCATATGAGCGCCATGGGCTCCCGGATGCGGCTTGAATTTTTGGTGCCCGCGCGGGGATTGTTCGGTTATAAGAGCGAATTTTTGACGGATACCAAGGGCGAAGGCGTCATGAGCTCGGTATTCTTCGAATATCAGCCCTATAAGGGGGAGATCGAACGCAGAAGTTCGGGTTCTCTGATCGCTTTTGAAACGGGCGAAGCTGTTACCTATGGGCTCTTCAATGCGCAGGGCAGGGGACCGCTCTTTATCGGCCCCGGGACGCAGGTGTACGAGGGGATGGTTGTCGGATATTCGCCCAAGGACGAGGATATCAACGTCAATGTATGTAAGACAAAACACCTGACGAATACACGCTCCTCCTCTTCGGACGAAGCGCTTCGGCTCATTACGCCCAAGAAACTCTCTCTGGAAGAGGCGCTCGAGTTTATTGCGGACGACGAGCTTCTCGAGATCACACCGACAAGCGTTCGTATCAGGAAACGTATTTTGGACAGTGAGCTTCGGGCAAAGGCACGCGCAAAGGCAAAAGCGGAGCAATAACATAGTACTTTGTCTGACATAATACTTCGATAAACCACAAAAGAGACTGTCATCTGCGGTCTCTTTTTTGTTTTTTGCATAATCAACTTTGTCCAAGCATAAAGTGGAGCATGCGGGAAGAAAGAGAAAGCGTGCTGACAATCGAACAGCAGAAAAAGATCACGATGAGCGGCGTTTCGAGTGTCGACGGGTTTTCGGAGACGTCGATCACTCTCACGGTTAACGGGAAAAAGGTGAAGATCGAGGGAAGCGGACTGAAAGTGCTTGCTTTTTCGGAGGGGAGCGGAAATTTTGCGGCGACGGGAGATGTCTCTTCCGTGAAATTCGGCGCAAAGGGAAGGTTGAAGAAGCTCTTCCAATGACGCGGTTCTACATTTTTCTCGTCTCTGTCATGCTCGGCGTGTCGGGCGGGATCCTCTATGACGCCTTTTCTCCCATCCGCGCTGTCTCTCGGCGGCAGTGGGTGCGCTTTGCGTGCGATTTTCTCTTTTGCGTCGTCTTCGGCGCATATTATTTGTTTTGTTCCGTTGCGCTGGGATTTCCCGCCCTTCGCCTCTACAATCTCTTGGGATGTATCCTTGGGATCGTCCTGTATTTGAAAAGTTTCCATAAAATTGTTGCTTTTTTCGCAAAAAAGGTATATAATGGTGTCAAATTGTTACAGGGGAAATACGCGGCATGGATGAAAACGAAAAAAACAGACAGGACAAGATGAGGCGGATCGCCGTCGGGGCGACCGTTGGCGGCGTGCTGCTCATCGTCTTTCTGGTCGTCGTGCTCATCATTCAGTTTGTACAAATGGGTGTGAAAAGTTCGGAAGAAGCCGAATTGAAGGAGAATATCGAGAAGTACGAGCAGGCGATCGAGACGGATTCGGAGGAACTCAACGACTATAAGTTCGGCGAAAAAGCGTACTACGACGCCTTGATGCGCGGCTGGAAATCGAAGAATTGATCCAAATGAAATACGCGATCATCGACATCGGTTCAAATTCCGTTCGTCTCATGCTTTGGGCGGACGGAAAAACTTTATATAAAAGGGTTGCGACGACCCGTCTCGGGGAAGGACTCGACCGCACACGCCGTATTCAGCCTGAGCCGATCGCCCGCACGGCTGACGCTGTCTCCGCCTTTTTCGAAGAGGGAACGGAGCAGGGCGCCGAGGTTCGGGCGTTTGCAACCGCTGCCGTCCGTTCCGCGGTGAACGGTTCGGATTTTTGCGAAGCCGTGAAAGCGCGTTGCGGCCTGGAGATTGACGTCGTTTCAGGAGAGGAAGAGGCGCGGCTTGCCTATCTCGGCGCGGTCGGCGAAGGGGATGGGGGCGTTATCGACATCGGCGGAGCGAGCACGGAGATCGCTTCCCGCGCTTTCTCGGTGAGTCTGAATATCGGCGCCGTGCGTCTTTTCGATGCGTGCGGGGAGGATCGGGACAAGCTGGAACGGCGCATCAAAGAAGAACTGCGTCTTCTCACAGAACCGCTGCACGGCGAATTTTACGCGGTCGGCGGGACGGCTTCCACGCTCGCTTGTCTGAATTTGGAACTTTCGGACTATGACGGCGGCCGCCTGCAGGGGCTTCCTTTGATGCAGGAATGGGTGAGAGAAGAGGCCGACAAGCTCCTTTCCATGTCCGCCGCAGAGCGAAAAATGCTTCGCGGCATGGATCCGAAGCGGGCGGATATCATCGCAGGCGCGGCGTTGCTTCTCTATGAGATCATGAAAAAGCTCCGTCTCGGACAGGTCAGATTCTCCGATAAAGACAATTTAGAGGGCTATTTGACGCTCAGAGGTTTGGTATGAGCGGACGAACAAAACGAACGATTTACAATATTACGGACATCGGGCTTTGGATCGGAATGATCGCGGGAGCTTGCCTTTTGCTGTATTTTACCGCGAGGCCGCTCGGGGCGTGGGAGTGGACGGTGTGGTTCCTCTTTCTCGCCGCGATCCTTCTCCGCCTTCCCGCCGCCGTCCATGAAATCGGGCATTTGCTGTTCGGATGGCTTTCGGGCATGAAGTGCGCCGGAGTTACCCTCTCCTATCTCAGGATCTCGGACGGCCGCATCGGTTTTACGAACCCCAACTTTGCGGGTGCTGCGGAGATGTATCCCAAAAACGGGAAGGGGACGAGAGGGAAGGTCGTTCTCTTTACGTTGGGCGGGGCGCTGTTTTCCCTTGTTGTGGGAGGCGTTTTCCTTGCGCTCTTTCTCGTCCTTCCCTATTCCGCAGGGCTTCTCTTTTGCGGATTGTTCTCTTTACCTTGTCTTTACGAGGGTATCCGTGCTCTTTTGCCCGCCGAACTTCCCGCAGGAAAGACGGACGGCGCCGTGCTTTTGGGGCTTTTGAAGGGATCTCCCGAGGAAGAAGTCATGCTTCGCGTCATGCGGGTGCAGGGGATCCTCTTCCGCCAACCATTTTCAAAGCTCACCGAGGAGTTGTTCGACATTCCCGTTGTGAGGGAAGACCTTCCCGCATATCATGCCCTGCTCTTTCTTAAAATGCAGTGGCAGCTCGATTCGGATCTCGGAGCGGCAGAGCAGACCTTTGAACTTCTCAAATCCCTTGAAACATATATGGAAGAAGGGGAGAGAGCGGAACTCGGACGCTACGCTGCGGTGTTCGGTGGGGATTTCCGCAAAAAAAAGAGCCCGTTTGAGGGCGTGCGTTTGCTCGAAGAAAGATTGAGTGCAAAATAAAATCCGCCCGTAAGCGGATCGGTTGGATTTTTTCCACGAAAGATCGGACAATGCTTTCAAAAAAGGGGGGGATTGAAGCAGTGAAAAAAATCAGTCTGAGAGTCCGAGCAAATAATCGCTTGTCACATTGAAATATCGCGCGAGTTTTGCAATGTTCGAAGCGGTCGGATCACTCTTGTTCGTCTCCCAATAGCAGACGATGCCAAGACTGACACTCAGATCTCTTGCCACGGTGGCCTGTGAGAGACCACGCTCTTTCCTGAGTTCCATAAGTCTTTCTGAAAATATTTTCATGTGTGTATTATAACAAAGATCATGATAAAAAGCAACTGTTTTTGATAAAATTTTTGTCATTTTCACAAAAATTATCACTAAATTTATCATAAAATCAAAAATTAACAAATTGGAATACACAATCTTGTGAAAATAGGACACAAAATGTACAGTATTTTGTTTGTTTGTCACGGAAATATTTGTCGCTCGCCAATGGCGGAAAGCGTCATGACAGATCTTCTTTTTCGTCGCGGAAAGGGCGGATGCGTCCTCGTCTCTTCCGCCGCGGCGCATACCGACGAGATCGGAAACCCGCCTCACAGAGGGACTGTGGAGTGCCTGCGTGCGCGGGGGATCCCGCTCGTTCCGCACCGCGCGAGGCTCATGACGGCAAGGGACGGAGAAGTGTTTGATCTGCTCATCGGGATGGATGTGTGGAACGTGAGGGACATGAAGCGGATCGTCGGTGAGAGAAATGCGGATAAAGTAAAAATGCTGCTTGATTTCAGCGACCGTCCGCGCCCGATCGCCGACCCGTGGTATACGGGGAATTTCGACGAATCCTTCCGCGACATTCTTGAGGGCTGCGAAGGCCTTTACACCTATCTTGGCACGCACGGGCTTTTGGATTGAGTTTTTGTCGCGCCTTTTCGCCTGCACGATGAGTTAGAAAAACCAAAAAAGTGAGAATTTTTCAAAACGGTATTTACAAATCCAATTTTTTGTTGTATAATAACAGCAAAGGATGAGGGGAAGTATGCAAACGCACGAATCGGAAGAGATGTATCTCGAGACAATTTTGCTCCTGAGAACGCGGCGCGCCTCGGTGCGCTCCGTTGACGTCGTGGAAGAGCTCGGCTATGCGAAATCGAGCGTCTCGCGCGCCGTCAATCTTCTCTTGAAAAGGGGTTTGATTGCCATCGATCCGAACGGCGAGATCACGCTTACGCCGAAGGGGCAGAAGAAGGCGGAAGATGTCTACGAAAAGCACCGTGTGTTTACCGAAGTGTTCATGCAGATGGGCGCGGACAGGAAACTTGCCGAGGACAACGCCTGCCGCGTGGAACACGTCATCTCCGATGAATTATTTGAGATCTTAAAAAAATTTCTTGAAAAATAGAAGAAAACGGCGGGAGTTCCCACCGTTTTGTTTTACTCCGTGATCTTGTCGAGCAGATCAAAGTAGCGCGGAAATGTCTTTTTGCAACATTCGGGGTTTTCGATCTCAACCCCTTCCTGCCGAAGCCCGATGAGCGAAAATGCCATGGCGACGCGGTGGTCGTCATACGTTTTGATCTGCGCGGGGTGCAGAGGGGCGGGTTCGATGAAGATATCGTCTCCGTTCGTAAAAGCGTGCGCACCCAGGGCGTTGAGATTTTCGATCACGGCGCTCACTCTGTCGCATTCCTGCGTACGGATGTGGGAAACATTCCTGAGGATGGACGGGGATTCGGCAAACGCGGCAAGCGCGGCGACGGTCAGCGTTTGATCGGCATAGTCGCGCATGTCTTCGTCGATGCCGTTGTAGAACGGGAGGCGGGTGCCGTCTGCCACGATCCCGTCTTCGGTATCCTTGATCCGTACGCCCTTGGAACCGAGGAGACGCAAAAAGCGGATATCGCCCTGCAATGTGTTTTCATGAACGCCCTCGACGAGCACTTTCGCGCCGCAGAGAAGGGAGATCGCATAAAAATAGCACGCCCCGGAAAGATCGGGCTCCACTTCGAAGCAGTCGGGAGCACGTTCGATCGGAGTGATGAAAAAGCCGTCCTGCACCCGCTCGCAACCGCCGCCGAACCGACGGATGAGCTCCGCAGTCATTTTCAGATAGCTTCCCGCCGTGCGGCTTCCCGTGAGTTCAACGGTGAAAGGGGTATTCCCCAACGCCGCCGCAAGCATGAGCCCGCTCGCATATTGCGTGCTCATATCTGTTCCGATTGCCGCTCTGACAGCGCGGACGCCGTTGGATGAAAGGCGGAAGGGAAAATGACCCTCCGCTTTGAGGCATTCGATGGTTGCACCGAGCGAACGCAAGGCGGGAATGATCTCCATGGGGCGGCGTTCCATCTGCGCGGAGGCCCGAAGTTCATATGCCCCGCCGCGGAATGCAAGGATCGCCGTCAAAAAACGTGCCGCAGTTCCTGCGCCCGCGACGTCGAGCGTCGCCTGCGGGGAAATTTTCCCGCCGTGAACGAGGAGTCCGTCGGGCAGTATTTCATAGCGGATCCCGAGCGCGGCAAGCGCCGAAAGGAGCGCTTCGGTATCTTCACCGTAATCGTTGCAAATCAGGCGGGTATCTCCGTCGGTGAGCGCGGAGAGCAGCAGCGCGCGGTTCAATATACTCTTGGATGCCGGTACGCGGACGCTGATCTCCCTTGTTTTCAGCGGTTTTACACTGTAAAAATTCATAGGGATATGATAGCACTTTCTCGGAAAGGAGTCAACAAAATGCATTCAAATGGCGAAAAAGGACGAAAAAATGTGACAATCGGAAAAATTATTTTCGATTCGAACGAAGTTACTGTCGAGCGGAAGCAAAGAAAGAGCATCGTTCTGAGCGTCAGAGGCGGAAAGATCGTCCTTCGCGCTCCTCTTTGGATGGATGACGGCAAACTGCTGGATTTTCTTGAAAATCACAAGCGCTGGCTTGCGAAGAATCTTTCGGCGGAGGCACGGACGCCCGAGTTCTCGGACGGTGCGAGGATCAGTCTCTTCGGGAAGGAGCGGACGATCGCATGCGGAAGGGCGCGGCTCGACGAATATGTGCTGTTTTTGCCAGAAGAGGGAAGGGAAAAGGCGCTCATTGCGCTTCTCAAACGGGAAATGAGGACATATATGGAAAAGATCACGCGGGAGATCGCGGAAAAGTTCGGCTTCCATGTTGCAAATGTGCGGATCGGCTCCGCGCGGAGCAGATGGGGCGTTTGCAGTTCAAAGGGGAACATCACCTATTCCTTCCGCGCCGCGTTTTTGACGGAGGATCTTTTATACTATCTTGCCGCGCATGAGCTTTGCCATACAAGACAGATGAACCACGGAGCTCTCTTTTGGCGGGAAGTTGAAAAAATCGTTCCCGACTATCGGGCGCGCAGAAACGCCTTGAAGGGGTATCGATGGGTAATGCATTGTCTATAATTTCCATAAATCCGCGTTTAACGAAGTACTATGTGTGACATAATACTATCAATTTTCAACATTTGCGAGATTTATCGTTAATTTTTTTCATTGGAATAAATTTCCGCAAAATGGTTTACAAGTCTTAAAATTTGTTCTATAATAGAACAGATGAATGCGAAAGTTAAGATCTTTACGGAGACGGAGGGAGAAAAATCGGTATTTGAAGCGCCGTGCATTCCGCTCTTTCCCCCGGGAGGCGTCGGCATACGATATCCGATCGAGGGAGATACGGGTACGCTTGAAATTTTTGGTGACCGTCTTTTGATGCGGCGGTTCGGTTCAAGCGAGCTTTCGGCAGAATTTTCTGCGGGACAAAAGTCTTTCTTCACAATTGAAAGTGGCGGCGCGGCAGCAAAGATTCCACTCTTTACGGAGACTTATTCCGTCGATCGTTTTTCGGACGGACTTACGGTTGCGCTTGCTTACGTTCTTGATTTCGGTAAAGTTTTACAAAAGTTTCGGCTTTCTGTTTTGATTCAAGGTATTTCGGAGGACACATGAAAATACGTTATATCGGGCACTCGTGCTTTCTGCTTACGGACAGCGCGGGGACGGCCATTGTCACGGATCCCTATGGGGATATCGGGCTTGATTTTCCCGTGCTGCGTGCTGACGCTGTCACGGTGAGCCACAGCCATTACGACCATTGCAATATCGGTGCGGTCGGCGGATCTCCCGCTGTCTTCGACCGTGCGGGGAACTATCTCTTCCGCGGGATCGGGATCGAGGCGAAGGAGAGCTTTCACGACGATGTCGGCGGGCGCAAACGGGGAAATAATCTCATTTTTTCGTTCGTGATGGACGGGATCCGCATCTGTCACTTGGGCGATCTCGGCGAAAAACTTTCGGCGGATCTGCTCGGGCGGATCGGCAGTCCCGACGTCTTGCTTCTCCCTGTCGGCGGAAATTATACGATCGACGGCGCGGAAGCTGCGGAAATCGTAAGGCATGTTTCTCCCTCCGTCGTCATCCCGATGCACTTCAAGGTAAAGGGACTGAAGGTGGACGTTTCGGACGAAAAACAGTTCCTTGCCTGCGTACAGGCAAAGGCGGAGAGAATGAGCGAAGTCGTGTTGCAGCAGGGCGAGCTCAAAAAGGAAAAGAAAATTATCATCATGGAGCGTAGTTAAATATGATGGAAGAGAGAGGCAATACCGCCGCAGCAGAGGCGTATAAACAGTATTTGGAAACCTTGCCCATTGTGACGCTTCGCATCGTCGGCAGAAACGTCGGTGTGGCACAGGCGAGCGCCACGAACAAAGAGGCGCTCGTGGAGGCGATCGTCAATATTCTGACGGGACGTGCTCTTCCCGTGCCGAAATCAAACCGCGGCGCGCCGCCCAAGCAGAATTATCTTGATCCCTCCGTCACGGAGCGGTTGCAGCGGATCAAGCGGATGTTTGAGGCGGACACAAAGAAAGAGCTCTTTGTATTGTCCCCAGAAGCCGCCCGCTATGTCTCCCCGGACGATCAGGTCGTTTATAGGGGCATTCTTGAGATCACGGGAGGGGGATACGGGTTCCTGCGCGCCAGAAACTGCCAGCCTTCCAATGACGGCAGCGACGTGTTCATCTCCGCACCCGCCATTCATAATCTGAAACTCAGGGAAGGGGATCTTGTGACTTGCACGGCGACGCCCCGCCAAAAGAACGATTCTCCCGCCATGGATGTCCTCGGGACGGTCAACGGGCTCGTACAGGGCACTTATGAGGCCCGCCCGCTGTTCGATGTGCTGACGGCGCAGTATGCAGACCAAAAAATTCATCTTTCCAAGAATAATTCGGAACTTTCCCTCAGACTTCTCGATCTGTTCGTCCCGATCGGCCGCGGACAGCGCGGACTCATCATTGCCCCGCCCAAAGCGGGAAAGACGACTCTTTTGAAGAACATCGCCCGTGCGCTCTGCGAGAATCATACGGACATCGAGGTCATCGTTCTCCTGATCGACGAGCGGCCGGAAGAGGTCACCGATTTCAGGATGAGCGTCCCCGATGCGCATGTAGTCTATTCGACGTTCGATGAAACCGCAGATCACCATGTGCGCGCCGCAGAACTCACCGTGGAGCACGCAAAGCGGCTTGTCGAGCTCGGAAAGGACGTCGTGATCCTGCTCGATTCGCTCACAAAGCTCACGCGCGCGTACAATTATGTAACGGAGAGCACCGGCAAAACACTTTCGGGCGGGCTTGACGCGGGAGCGCTCGCCGAACCGAAACGCTTCTTCGGCGCGGCCCGGAATACCGTGGAAGGGGGAAGCCTCACCATCCTTGCGACCGCGCTCGTGGAAACGGGAAGCCGTATGGACGATATCATTTACGAGGAGTTTAAGGGAACGGGCAATGCGGATATTTTCCTCTCCCGCGAGCTTGCGGAGCGGCGGATCTTCCCCGCCGTCGATATCCGCCGTTCGGGGACGAGAAAAGAGGAGCTTCTTCTTTCGGAAGAGGAACTGTCCTGCGTCTACAAAATGCGCGAGAGGGGACTGACGGAGAACGTCCACGGACTTCTCGACATGATGAAACGCACGTCCGACAACGCAGAATTCATTTCCCGCCTGCCCGAATGGCTGAAGATCTTCAAAGGCGTCTGAGCGGGCAGTCCTTAAGGCCTACCCCCTTTGGGGGGGAGCTGTCACGCCTCGTTCCTCTCGGCGCCCCCTTGAGGGCACCCGAAGGGCGTGCCTTGTGTTGGAGCTGTCGCGCGCCCTTGCGCGACTGAGGGGGTGTCATTCCCACCCTGCCCCGCGTGCCTACCCCCTCCTAAGGAGGGGGGTAGGGGGTGGGCAATGGCTCTGATCACGTCACCCTGAGCTTGTCGAAGGGTCACCGCATTATAATAAAGTGATGGTTCGACTGCGCTACTTCGCGCCAAGGGCGGCGCTACTTCGCGGGCGGTGCCCGCTCGTGCCGTGCTTAGTGTAATAAGAATGCGCACGGGGCGTGCCGCGCTTAGTGCAAATAGAATGCGCGCGGGGCACCATAACGTATGTTCACAACTTACCCCCTCGGGAGCGATCCCGAGGGGGTTTTCGATGGCAAAAAACAAGTAACATAAGCAAGACTTAGTAAAACTTATAGTAACCATAAGAAATAATAATGAATAAAAATGGATAAAATTTCAGTTTTATACCTCAAAACAGTTGACCGGGGGGGGTAAT
>CANPYD010000001.1 GCA_947587775.1 uncultured Clostridia bacterium | reverse complement strand
CCCCCACCTGACGCGCTATGCGCGCCACCCGCCCCCGTAAACAGGGGCAGGTCTTGCGTTCTCGGCACCCCTTGGCTCCCCTTGGAGGGGAGCCGTCACCGCAAGTGACTGATCTTGTCGCCCCTCATAGGGGAGATGTCACGAGCTTGCGAGTGACAGAAGGGTTTCAAAAACCTCTTTGGCTCACTACGTTCGCCACTTCCCCTGAAAGGGGCAGCGAGAAACCCTATCCCCCGCTGCGCGGGTACTTCCCCTGAGAGGGGAAGCAAGTGGGCGCCTCTGTTTGAAAAAAGGCTTGCCGTGAGGCAAGCCGTAAATTTTAATTAAATTATTTGACAATTCTCGAACAGGCGACCGCGAGCGCCCCGGGACCGATGTGGCAGGACACCGAGAGTGAGAGAGGATCGATGAACGAGAACATCACTTCGGGGAACGCTGCTTTGATCTCTTCCGCAAAGATCTTCGCTTCCGTATCGTCTGCCGTATAGGCGACGGAGAGCTGCATCTCTCCGTTTTGGACGAGCGCCTTGAACCGCGTCTCAAAGTCCTTTGCGATCGCCGCGATCATGACTTCTTTCGCCTTCTTCAAAGTGTTGACCTTCTTGAAAGCATCCAACTTCTCCCCTTGGATCTGCAAAACGGGCTTGATGCGCAAAATCGTGCCGATGAGCGCCGCCGCGGGGGTGAGCCTTCCGCCTTTTTTGAGATATTTCAGTGTGTCGAGCGAGATGTAGATACTGCTGTCGAATTTTGTTTTGAGCAGGATTTCCTTGATCTCCGCCGCGCTCTTGCCCGCTTCCGCAAGGTGGATCGCGTCGTAAACGCTCTGCCTTTGGGTAATGGAGATGCGCTGGTTATCGACGACCTGCACCCTGCCGCCGTATTCTTTTGCCAGAGTTTCCGCGGTGTGGCAGGACTCCGAAAGCCCGCTCGACATCGGGATATGCACGATCTCGCTGCCGTCCTTCAGGAGTTCGTCCCAAAGATCGGTGACGCTCGCAATGGCAGGCTGGGAAGTGGAGACGTTCGCGTCCCCCCGAAGGTGGACATAGAATTCTTCCTGTGTGAGGTTGATGTCCTCAAAGTACTCTTTGCCGTCGATCAGAAAGGGCATCGGGAGCACGGAAATTCCCAGTTTTTCCGCGTCCGCTTGCGTGATGCCGCTATTCGAATCGGTGACGATCTTCACCTTAGACATAGTCACTCTCCGAATATTTATTTTGTGAACCTTTTTTATTATAACGGAGAAGGGAGATGAAGTCAAGGATTTCGGGATATTCCATGAAATTATTTTTTGAATGATTGACATTCCGCCCCCCGAAGTGATAGGATAAAGACAGGAGAAAACCGATGAATCGAATTTTGTCGCGCAAGGAACTCAACAAGACCGTCACGCTGCTCGGGATCGAAGCGCCGCGCATTGCCCAAAAGGCGCTTGCGGGGCAATTTATTATCCTCCGTGTGGACGATCAAGGAGAGCGGATCCCGCTCACGATCGCAGGCTGCGACAGGGAACGGGGCGCGGTCACGATCATCTTTCAGGTCGTCGGAGGGACGACGATAGCGCTCAACGAAAAGAGGGTTGGGGAGACGATCGCCGATTTCTTCGGCCCGCTCGGCAACCCGACCGATCTTGAGGGGGTGAAAAAGGCTGTCGTCGTGGGCGGCGGCGTGGGATGCGCGATCGCACTGCCCATTGCGAAACGGCTACGGGAGCTGGGCGCAGAGGTGCACTCCGTCATCGGATTCCGAAACAGCGAGGCCGTCATTCTCGAAGAGGAGTTCCGCGCGCTGTCCGAAACTTTTTATCTTACGACGGACGACGGAAGCCGCGGGCGGCACGGAAACGTCTGTATTCCCCTCAAAGAATTGCTCGAAGCGGGAAAATACGATGCGGTGTACGCGATCGGGCCGCTTGCCATGATGAAATACGTCGCCCTGACGACGAAGCCGTACGGCGTAAAGACGGTCGCGAGCATGAATCCCATTATGATCGACGGGACGGGCATGTGCGGCTGCTGCCGCGTGACGGTGGGCGGGGTCACCCGCTTTGCCTGTGTGGACGGACCGGACTTCGATGCGCAGCTCATCGATTTTGACGAGGCAATGGAGCGTTCCCGCACCTATCTTCCCTTTGAGGCGGAAGCGCGGGAGAAGCATTGCAGACTGTATCGGAAGGAGGAAGCGCAATGACGGGTTACAACAAGCGGGAAACAAAATATCCGATGCCCGTGCAGGATCCTTTCACGCGGAGCCATAACTTTTCCGAAGTGGCGCTCGGCTATCCGGAGGAGACGGCAAAGCGCGAGGCAGCGCGGTGTATCCATTGCAAAAACCGACCGTGCGTCAACGGCTGTCCCGTTGCCGTCCCCATTCCCGAGTTTATCGGGAAGATCGCGGAGGGGGAATATGAGGAGGCCTATCAGATCATCTCCCGCGCTTCTTCTCTCCCCGCCGTCTGCGGCAGGGTGTGCCCGCAAGAGAACCAGTGCGAAAAATATTGCACGCGGGGGATCAAGGGAGAGCCCGTCGCGATCGGTCGGCTCGAGCGCTTTGCGGCGGATCGGCATTTCTCCCACCCGCACGCGGCGGAACGCCCCGTTTCCAACGGGCACAGGGTCGCCGTCGTCGGCTCGGGTCCCGCGGGACTTGCCTGTGCGGGAGATCTTGCAAAGCTCGGGTACGAAGTCACCGTTTTCGAAGCGCTCCATGCGGCGGGCGGCGTCCTTGTCTACGGGATCCCCGAATTCCGTCTTCCCAAAGAGATCGTTGCAAGAGAGATAGAGGAGCTTGCCGCGCTCGGTGTCGTTTTCGAGACAAACACCGTGATCGGACGGCTCTACTCTGTGGAAGAGCTGAAAACAGAGCTTGGATTCGAGGCGGTCTTTCTCGGCACGGGCGCGGGGCTTCCCCGCTTCATGGGGATCAAGGGCGAGAACGCGAAGGGGGTCTTTTCCGCAAACGAGTATCTCACGCGCGCCAATCTCATGAAAGCCTATGAAGAGGACGCCGAAACGCCCATTTTCCGCGCAAAAAACGTGGTTGTGGTGGGCGGCGGCAATGTTGCTATGGACGCGGCGCGGACGGCAAGACGTCTCGGTGCGGCGCGCGTGAGCGTCGTTTACCGCAGGGGAAAAGAGGAGCTTCCCGCCCGAAGGGAAGAGGTCGAACACGCACTGGAAGAGGGGATCGAATTTAAGTTTTTAACAAATCCCGTCGAAATTCTGACCGGCCCCGACGGCAACGTTTGCGCACTTCGCTGTGCGGAGATGGAGCTCGGGCAGCCGGACGAGAGCGGCAGGCGGAGTCCCGTCATGAAACCGTCAAGCGAGTTCGAATTTCCCGCCGACTGCGTGATCATGGCGCTGGGGACTTCTCCCAACCCGCTCATCCGACAGACGACTGCAGGCCTTGCGACAAAGCCGCGCGGAGAGATTGTCGCGGACGAGGGGGGAAGGACCTCTCTCGAAGGCGTTTTTGCGGGCGGAGACGCCGTGACGGGCTCTGCAACCGTCATTCTTGCCATGGGCGCGGGGAAAGCCGCAGCGAAGTCCATCGACGCATATTTTCGCAGCAGACCCTCGGCCGTATAACGTATGCGTTTGGGGAAGCGGCGATTCTAAACTGATAAAGAAATTCATACGATACTGTATGAATTTTTTTTATCGCCATCGGGTGGTATTCGGATTTTGCGCCATCCTCACGGCGGTCGCCTTTACCTTCTGCATTTGCTTTTTTGCGCTCTCCCGCACGGCTTCCGAAACGAGCCGCCTCATCGTTGTCATTGACGCGGGGCACGGGGGGATCGACGGGGGCGTCGTCGGCGTTGAAACGGGCACAAAGGAGAGCGACATCAACCTATCTCTCTCCCGTATTTTGCAGGACGCCTTTGAGGAAGCGGGGTTTTATGTCATCCAGACCCGTCCGACCGAGGCGGGACTGTACGGCATGGCGACGAGCGGCTACAAAAAGCGGGATATGATGAGGCGCGCGGAAGTGATCCGTGAGAGCGTTCCCGCGCTCGTCATCTCGGTGCACCAGAATTTCTTTTCCCTGCGTTCCCGCCGCGGCGCGCAGGTGTTCTTCCGCGAAAGCTCGGAGCGTTCCCGCCTTCTCGCGTGCGACATTCAGGCTTCCCTCAACGAGATGCCCGAGTGCGTCAAGAAAACGGATGCGCTCAAAGGGGATTATTTTGTCCTGAATTGCAGCGATTATCCCTCTGTCATTGTGGAGTGCGGATTTTTGTCCAATCCCGAGGACGAGGCGCTGCTCGTGACGGAGGATTACCAGAAAAAGATCGCCGCTGCGATCCTGAAGGGGAGCGTCGCGTTTCTCACAACCGCGACGGCATAATTTCATTTGACATCTTCATAGTATTGTGGTATAATTCCGCAATATGGAAGGCTATTGCAACAGAAAAACATATGAGTTGCGCTATTCGGACTTTGATTTCAAGGACGAATTGACGCTTACGGCGCTCCTTGCGCTCGTTCAGGAGTCCGCCTGCCGCAGTGCGGACGAGCTCGGCTTCGGCTATGACGATTTAAGACCTCTGAAATTCGGTTTTTTGGTTGTGAACACCTATTGTGAGTTGCACCGTCCCGTGCGGCTGGGCGAAAAGATCACCGTAGAGACGTGGCCGCTTCCGCCCCGCCATACGATCTTTGAGCGCGATTACCGCGTGCTTTCGGGTGAAGAAGAGGTCGCCGCGCTCGCTTCCCGCTGGTGCCTTGTCGATCTCAATACCTTTGCACTCCTTCCTCCCGAACGCATGGGCGACGTTCATACGAATTGCCCTTACAGGAACGAGAAGACGGTGGAAGTTCCAAGCTGGAAGATCGGAAAACTGACGGACGGGAAAGAAATGTATCGTATGCGGGTCAACCAAAGCCATTGCGATCACTATTTGCACGCCAACAACACCCGCTATCTCGACTTCTTCACCGATTGCTTCTCGATGGAAGAGCTCGCCGCGCGGCGGATCCGTTCCTTTCAGATCTCCTATTCGAAACAGGCAAAAGAGGGCAGGGAGCTTGTGCTTTTGCGGCAGGATTTCGACGGATACACCATCTGCGAGGCGAGATCGGACGGGGAACTTTTGACGCAGTTCCGCGTGGATTTTGCGGGGGACGAAGTATGAGAAGGGAGAAACCTGCGATCTTGCATTATGTCAGGATCTGGAAAAAGTTTTTTGTCCTTTTCAGTATTGTGGCGATCCCCGTCATCATGATCTGCCTTGTCTTCGCGTTTATGAAGGCGATGGCATTCTGGATCATCGCACCCGCGGTCTTTGTTGTCTATCTCACCGTTTACGCAATTTATGCGCTTCGCATTTCCATGGGGGCGGCGATCGGATTCGAGACGACGGATAAAGTCGTGCACGTCATCACGAAGCGGAAGACCTATACTTACGACGTCAAAAGGGGCTGTGTGGACGTCAAGGCGACGAGGAGTAAGTTCGTCTGCACGTTCGAGACGCAGGATTCGAGAGATAAGTTTACCTTTTACCGCCGCGTTATGTTTGCCAAGCGGTATGAAGAGCAGTTTACGCCCGAGGAGATCGCGTCCTTTTATCCTCGGATCGACGAGATGGATATCCCTTGATTCGGCGGCGAAATGCCGCCGATTTTCATAGAAATTTTGTTTTTTTGACGATTTGTGAAGTACTATGCCACACATAATATAGCATTACTTTGAAAGATATTGAAATATCTCGGCTCCGTGAACGCTTGACGGGACAAGTTCCGTATGATATAATCGTATAGACGCGGCGGAGACGACGGAAGAGGAGGAACATGGCCGATGCTCGAAATGCTGCATGAGGAGAGCGCAACAAGTACGCGCGCGAGTGTAGAGAGGCGGTTTTATACCGTTTTCCTTGTTTTTTCGATCATCTTTTATTCTATCGCGGGGATCATTGCCTTTTTTTCGACGTCCACGATCCCGTCGATTTTGGAAAGCAATGAGATCACGACTCTCGGTAAAGTATTCAGCATTCTGACCTGGATCTTGCCCATTCTGATGCTTGTGGGCGGAGGGACGCTCTTTTGGTTCATCAAGCGCCGCTTCAATGTGAGTTTCGATTATGTTTTCGTGGAGGATGAGCTCCGCGTGACGAAGGTGTATAACGGAAAATCGCGGAAATATCTCACGACGATCACCGCCGACAATATCCTTAAAATCGGCTGGGTCGAGAAGCCTTCCTTTGCCGATACCCTGCGCGGTGTACAGGGGCAAAAGGCAAAATATCTTACGCCGAATAAATCTCCCGCTGCCGAGAAAGAGTTCATCTATCTTCTCGTCTCGGGTCCCATTCAGAAGACGTTGTATGTCATTGAATGCCGCCGTGAGCTTCTCGAATACATCGTGAAGACCGCGGGCGTCAGAAAGCTGGAAAGAGAATGATCTATTTCGATAATGCCGCCACGACTCGCCCGGATTCCGATGCGCTGGCGCGTGCGGCCGAATTTACGACCGAACTGTATTTCAACCCCTCCGCAAAATACGGCGGGGGATTTTCCGTCTCCAAAAAACTTGAAAAAATGCGGGAGGAGCTCCTCGGAACGGTCGGCGGGAAGGACAGATATGACCTGATCTTTACTTCCTGCGGGAGTGAATCGGATAATCAGGCGATCTTTTGCGGCGGGAAGCGGGGCAACGTTGTCACGACCCAAGGAGAGCATGCGGCAGTCTTTTCCGCGTGCACGGAGCTCAAAAACCGCGGCGTCGAACCGCGGTTTGCGCCCGTAAAAGGGGACGGAAGCGTGGATATCGATGCACTTTTGTCCCTCGTTGATGAGAAGACGAGCCTTGTGAGCGTCATCCATGTGAATAACGAGACGGGCGCCGTGAACGACGTCGCGGCGATCGCAAAAGCGGTCAAAAAGAAAAATCCCCGCACGCTCTTCATGAGCGACGGCGTGCAGGCGTACGGCAAATTGAATTTTGTGCTCCCGACGGAGATCGATCTCTATTCGGTGAGTGCCCATAAGATCGGCGGGCTCAAGGGAACGGGGGCGCTCTTCAAGCGCAAGGGGCTCGCCCTCAACCCCTATATTTACGGAGGCGGACAGGAAGGTGGAGCGAGAAGCGGCACGGAGAATACCTTCGGCATTGCGGTCTTTGCCTACGCTGCCGAGAAGAAATTCCGCACCCTCAAAGAGGACGCCGAGCGCCTTCGTTCGCTGCGGGAAAAGCTCTTTTCGCTTCTGCAAGGGGATATTTTTACCCGAATTTCGCCCAAAGATGGTTCGCCGTACATTCTCACCGTCTCTGCCGCGGGAATGCGCGGAGAGGTTCTGCAGCGTATGCTGTGGGACAGAGGGCTCTGCGTCGGGACGGGCAGCGCTTGTTCCTCAAAGAACAGGTTCAGCCGCGTGATGACCGCCTGCGGCTATCCGCAAAGCATCCTCGACGGCGTTCTGCGCCTGAGTTTTTCACCCGAGACGACGGAAGGCGAGATCACGGAAGCGGCAAACATTTTGAATAAAACAGCAAAGGAATATATAAGGAATACATTTTAATGGAAAAAGTCGTCATTATCCGCTATGCGGAGATCCATCTGAAAGGCAAAAACCGCGGGTATTTCGAGCGCGTTTTCTCCACGAATCTGGAACGCGCGCTCAAAGGCCTTCGCCACGAACTCCGCCGCACGAGCGGCAGATATCTTGTCGCTGCATTCGACGAGGAAAAGTCCGACGAGATCATGCGCCGTGTGTCCCGCGTCTTTGGGGTTCATTCCTATTCGGCGGGACTTCTCGTCGCAAACGACGTAGAGAGTATTTTCGAAGCTGCAAAGCTCGTCGCGCCCGAGAGCGGCTCCTTCAAAGTGCAGACCCATCGCGGCGATAAGCATTATCCTCTCACGTCCATGGAGATCAGCGCCGAGATCGGCGGAAGGCTTCTCGGCGAAAATCATGCCCTCCGCGTGGACGTCCATACGCCCGAGCATACCGTCTACATCGATATCCGCGAAGGGGGAAAAGCGCTCGTGTTCGGCTCCTTTGAGGACGGGTTGCACGGAATGCCCGTTTCCACCGCGGGGAAGGGACTGCTTCTCATTTCTGGCGGGATCGACTCTCCCGTGGCGGGCTATATGATGGCGAAGCGCGGGCTCACCGTGGAAGCGCTGCATTTTCATAGCTATCCCTATACCAACGAGGGTGCAAAGGAGAAGGTCGTATCTCTGGCGAAGATCCTTTCGGAATATACGCTCGTCCACCGTATCACCGCGGTAAGCGTGACGCATATTCAGGAAGAGATCCACAAAAAATGCGCCGCAGAGCTCAATGTGACTCTTTTGAGGCGGTTCATGTTCCGTATTGCCGAGAAGATCGCGGGGCGGGAGGGGGCGAAATGCCTCGTGACGGGAGAAAGTTTGGGACAGGTCGCAAGCCAGACCTTAGAGGGGCTTACATCCTCGAACGCCGTCGTTTCGCTTCCCGTCCTTCGGCCCTTGATCGGCTTTGACAAAGAGGATATCATCGCCGTCGCGAAAAAAATCGGCACGTATGAGATCTCCGTTTTGCCCTATGAGGATTGCTGTACCGTCTTTTTGCCCGACTTTCCCGCGATCAGGCCTTCGCTTTCCTATATTGAGGAAGAGGAGAAAAAGCTCGACATCGACGCGCTCGTAGAGGAAGCTCTTTCCACGCGCGAGGTCATTCAGCTCTGATCTTCCCACCAATTTTCGGGCAGGGAAGTTTCGTTTCCGACGTAAACGGGAGAAAGATAGACCGTTTCACCTTCGTGTCCGTGAAAGACCGGCGTCACGCTGTAACGGTAACTTTCCCCTGCACGGACGGAATTGTCGCAGATATATTTTTGATATTTTCCCTGATAAATCGTGGTAATTGTGCCACGATTTTCTCTTTTTACGATGTAATCATAGTATTCTGTCTGACATAGTACTATGTTTACGGCTCCATTTTTGATGGAAATCGTCGGCATATCGATTTGGGGAGAGGAATAGCGTGTGCTCTTTTCCAAGGGGAGCGCGCTTTTTTTGAAGAGCTCCTTTCTGTCGGTGCAGAGCGGGGAAAGGGGATCCGAGAGGCAGATGCGGTGATTCTTTTCATATTCCTGCATGTCGATCTTCACTTCCTCGATCCCTTCGCACATGGAAAAATTCTGCGGCGATCCGTCTTTGTAGAGGTTGTAAAGAACGTGAAAGGCAATATTTGCGGGTCTTCCGCCGCCCGAAACGCTGACGGGCGTATTGTCTCTGTTGCCCATCCACACCGCCACGGTGTCCGCCGTCGTGTAGGCGATCGTGTAAGCGTCCGTGTTTCCGTATTTTCCCTCGGCGGTCCCCGTCTTTGCACAGACGTCATAGGGAAGAGAACGCAGTTTTTTCGCCGTTCCTTCCTTGACCGCCGTCTTGAGCATGTCGTTCACGAGATAGCTCGTCTCTTCCGAAAAGACGCGCGTGCCCTGCGGCTTGTGTTCGTAGAGAATTCTGCCTTTGCCGTCCTCGATGCGGGAGATCGTCGAAGAGGGGGCATAGCTTCCGCCTTTTGCGAGGGTTGCAAAGCCGTCCGAAAGGGCGGGCAGCGCAAATCCTTCTCTCATGCCCCCCAAGGCCAGCGCAAGGGAACGGTCGTCCCGTTCGATCGGAAGTCCCATCTTTTCGAGATAACCCGCCGCTCTGTCGCATCCGAGACTGTTCAAAATCCTGACGGCGGGGATATTGACACTGTGGGCGAGCGCATATCTCGCGCTCATATATGTTCCGCTCGCTCCGCCCGCGTCGTCGGGAGAATATCCGCCGAAGTCCGTTTTTTCGTCGAGAATGGGCGTCGCGGGGGAGATGATATCCTCTTCGATGGCGGGAGCGTACACCAAAAGGGGTTTCAATGTGGACGCGGGAAGCCGTTTCGGCGTGCCGCAGGTGGAATAGAGCGCCTTGATCCCGTCCGTAAGGTTATCCCGCACAAGGACGCAGACGTCGGAATCGGCTTCCGTCTCTTCGAGCTTTTGTTGCAGGGAAGGATCGAGAAAGGTATAGACGGAGATCGTGCCGAAAGTTCCCGTCTCCGCGTCGGGAAGGAGTTCTGAAAGTTCGTCGAAAACGACCGAAAGATAGCTGTCCGCATGTTCTCTGCGGGAGGGGGTCAGGGGCAGGGAGACGGTTTTCGCCTCTTCATAGACGGAGTCGGGAAGATAGCCCTGTTCTTTCATCAGAGATAAGACAAAATCGCGGCGTTTTTTGCACGCCTCGGCGTTGCGGAAGGGGGAGTAGCGGTTCGGAGAGCGTACGAGGGCGGCAAGCATGGCGCTTTCGGCAGGGGAGAGCTGTTCCGCTTCCTTGCCGAAATAAAACTCCGAAGCGTTTCCGATCCCGAAGATGTCGTGCCCGAAGTAGATGGAATTGAGATAAAGCTCGACGATCTCATCCTTCGAATATCTTTTTTCGAGCTGTCTTGTCAGCTTGAACTCTCTGAGTTTTCTCGTGATCGTCTTTTCGCTCGAAAGGTGGGTGTTTTTGATCAATTGCTGGGAGATCGTGGAAGCGCCCTCGCGGAAGGAAAACGTCTTGATGTTTTTGAGCGTCGCCCCGGCGATCCGCCTGTAATCGAGTCCGTGATGGCTGTAAAACCGTTTATCTTCGACGGCAATGAACGCTTGCGGCACATGGGCGGGGAGTTCGGAAAGCGCAACGCTTTTCCGTTTCGCGCCCTCGATCTGTTCGCCGTTCCCGTCATACAGGCGGATACAGGCGGTGGAGAGGGCGAGTTTGTTTCTGTCGAGCCGTACATTGGCAGTGACGCCGAAATAATAGAGGAGAAGAGCGAGCATCAGAACGAGCAGAATGCCCGCCGCGATCAGGAATCCTTTTAAGACACGTTTCATCCATGACAGTATGCGTATTCGCCGAAAATATAAGCATAAAAAAGGAGGGCGCGGCGGATCTTCGGCATGTTTTGGGCGAATCGCAAAATCTTTTCCGAAATCAAACGGCTTTTGTTGAAAGTTTTGTTTTTTTGTGTTATAATGACTCCGTATGAAGACATTGCAGCAGATCATCGATGAAAGCGAGAGGATCGTCTTTTTCGGTGGGGCGGGCGTATCGACGGAGAGCGGGATCCCCGATTTCCGTTCCGAGGACGGGCTTTACCGTCAAAAATACACCGTATCTCCCGAGACGATGCTCTCTCACGATTATTTTTTCTCCCATACGGAAGAGTTTTTTGCCTTTTACCGAGAGAAAATGCTTCCCCTTTGGGCGGAGCCCAACGCCGCGCACAAAAAGATCGCGGAGCTCGAAAAGAGGGGGAAGCTCATTGCCGTCGTCACGCAGAACATCGACGGGCTTCATCAGAAAGCGGGGAGCAACACCGTCTTTGAACTGCATGGCACAGTACATAAAAACACCTGTATCAAGTGCCGCAAGACCTATTCTGCGGAGGAGATCGCCGCTTCAAAAGGGGTTCCGCGTTGCAGCTGCGGAGGGCTTGTGAAGCCCGACGTCGTACTGTACGGGGAGCCGCTCGACTCCGATACCGTAAACGGCGCCGTCCGCGCGATCGCTTCCGCCGATACGCTCATCGTGGCGGGGACTTCGCTCACCGTCTATCCCGCGGCGGGGTTCGTGAGCTATTTCCGCGGGAAATATCTTGTGCTCATCAACCGCGACCCGACTCCCCTCGACGCGGCGTGCGATCTTGTTCTTCACGGAAAAGTGGGAGAAATTCTATCGGAAATACAATTATGAAATACCATATCGTCACTTACGGCTGTCAGATGAACGTGCACGAGTCCGAAAAGATCGCGGGGATCCTGCGCGAGAAGGGCTATACCGAAGAATCGGACATCGATAGCGCAGATATCATCGTCTTTAATACCTGCTGTATCCGCGAAAACGCCGAAAATCATGCGTTCGGCAATATCGGCGCGCTCAAACAGCGGAAGCGGGAGAACAAAGACCTCATCATTGCCGTCGGTGGGTGCATGGCGCAGGAAGAGGGGAAGGCCGCGCTCATCAGGGAGCGGTATCCCTTTGTGGATATCCTCTTCGGCACGCATAATCTTTCGGAACTCGGCGCGCTCATCGACCGAAAACGGTCGCAGAAAAAGCGGGTCTTTTCTCTCAAAGAGGCGCGGGAAGAGACGGAGGACGGCATTACGCCCGTCCGTACGGGCTATCCCGGGGCGTGGGTCAATATCATGTACGGCTGCAATAATTTCTGCTCCTATTGCATCGTGCCGTATGTGCGCGGCAGGGAGCGCTCCCGCCGTGCGGAGGACGTTGTCCGCGAGGTGGAGTCTCTCGCAAAAGAGGGGTATAAGGAGATCACTCTGCTCGGGCAGAATGTCAACTCCTACCGCGGCGAGGACGGGACGGATTTCCCCGCCCTTCTCGATCGCTGCGCTTCCGTCGAGGGAGACTTCCGTCTCCGCTTTATGACTTCTCACCCGAAGGACTTTTCCGCGGCGCTCGTGTCGGTCATCAAAAAGCACAAAAAGATCTGCAACCAGATCCATTTGCCCGTGCAGTCGGGATCCAACCGCATTCTTTCCCTCATGAACAGGCGCTACACGCGCGAAAAATACCTCGAAGAAATCGCGCTTTTGAGGCGTGAGATCCCCGATTGCGCCGTGACGACGGATATCATCGTCGGCTTTCCCACCGAAACAGAGGAGGATTTTCAGGAGACTCTGTCCCTCGTGAACGAAGCGGACTTTTCTTCGGCGTTCATGTTCATTTACTCCCCGCGGACGGGGACGAAGGCGGCGGCGATGGAGGGGCAGATCGAGGCGTCCGTCTCCAAGGACAGACTTTCCCGCCTCATCGAAACAGTCAACGCCCGTACGAGAGAGAAGAGCGCGGCTTACATCGGAAAAACGGCGGAGATTCTCTGCGAGGGGTACGACGAAAAGAAACAATTGTATCTCGGACGGGACGAGTACGGCAGAATGGGGTACTTTGCAAGCGGGAAAAACAAGATCGGTGAGTTTGTCTCGCTCAGAATCGACCGCGCGAACGGCATTTCCCTTTACGGGGAACCGATTGGAGAATAACGGAGGAAGAAAATGGGACTTTCACCCATGATGGCGCATTGGCGCAAAGTCAAAGACGCCCATCCCGATTGTGTTGTCTTTTATCGTCTCGGCGACTTTTACGAGATGTTTTTCGAGGATGCCGAAAAGGCAAGCAAGATCCTCGATCTGACGCTTACGGGCAGAGACTGCGGCCAAACAGAGCGGGCTCCCATGTGCGGCGTGCCCTATCATGCTGCGGATAATTATATCCAGAAGCTTCTCGAGGCGGGGGAGAAAGTCGCGATTTGCGAACAGCTCTCCGATCCCAAAGAGAGCAAGGGTATGGTGGACAGGGACGTCATCCGCGTCGTTACGCCGGGGACGGTCACCGAAGAGAGCCTTCTGGACGCGAGAAAGAATAATTTCATCGCTTGCGCCTATCAGAGCGGAGAACACTATGCGCTTGCATGGGCGGATATCACGACGGGGGAGCTCAACTGCTCCGAGGAAGAGAGCACGGATGCTATGATCTCTGCACTCCTCAATTTATCGGTCGCGGAGATCATCTGTAACGATGAATTTCTCTTTGCCGTCAAAGACCGGTTGGAGCGGGAGCGCAACCTTCTTCCCGCGCTCTCCTGCTATCTTCCCTATGCCTTTCAGCGTGCCAATGCAGAAAAATGTTTGAAAGATCAGCTCGCCGTCCCGTCTATGGATGCGTTAGGACTTGGCGGGCATGAAAGCGCCGCCATCGCCGCGGGCGCGCTCGTCGCATATCTCATCGAAACGCAAAAGCATGCGCTCAAAAATATGAATTCGCTCCGCTTTGCGGAGGGTTCACACTATATGACGCTCGATCCCACCGCGGTCAGGAATCTGGAGATTTTGAGAAACAACGGCGACGGAAAGCGCTTCGGGTCTCTCTTGTGGCTTCTCGACAAGACAAAGACGGGAATGGGGGCGAGAAAACTTGCTTCAATTCTCATCAGCCCCTTAAAGGAGATCGAAAAGATCAACAGAAGGCTGGACGGCGTGGAGGAACTCTTCCGCGCGGGCGTCGTCCGCATGGGACTTGCGGACATGCTCGGCGGCATGCAGGATATCGAGCGGCTCACGGGGCGTATCTCGAACGGAAATCTTCAGCCGCGGGATTGTATTGCGCTCTCCGCCTCTCTTGCGATCGTGCCGAACCTTCGCTTTCAGCTCACGGGATTCAATTCTCCGATCCTGAAATCGATCGCGGGACGCATGGTCGATACCAAGGAGATCTGCGCGCTCATCGACGGCGCGATCAATCCCAAGGCGACGACGCTCAAAGACGGCAACTATATCAAAGAGGGTTATAACGGACAGCTCGACTCTTTGCGCAACGTCAAAAAGCACAGTACGCGGCTGCTTGCGGAGCTCGAAGCGCGCGAACGGGAGCGTACGGGCATCAGGACGTTGAAGATCGGCTTCAACCGCGTGTTCGGATATTATATCGAGGTCAGCAACTCATTCAAAGACCGTGTGCCGTTCTCCTATACGCGCAAGCAGACCTTGACGAACGGGGAGCGGTATATCTGTGATGAACTCAAAGAGCTCGAAACGAAAATTTTGGGGAGCGACGATCAGGCGCAGCGGCTCGAAGAGCATCTCTATCATGAGCTCCTCGCGATCTTAGAGAAAAATATTCCCGTCTTCCAGAAGGTCGCGGGCGCGGTCGCCGAACTCGATTGCCTTGTCTCCTTTGCGACGGCGGCAAAGGAAAATAAGTACGTCCGTCCGCAGCTCGTCGAAGAGGGGCAGCTGGAGATCCGCGAGGGACGGCACCCCGTTGTGGAAGCGATCTCCCGCGAGCGGTTCGTTCCAAACGACTGCGTACTCGATACTTCCGAAAACCGCACGATGATCCTGACGGGACCCAATATGGCGGGGAAAAGTACCTATCTGAGGCAGAACGCGCTCATCACGCTCATGGCGCATGTGGGCTGTTTCGTGCCCGCAAAGAGCGCCGTGATCCCTTTGACGGACAGGATCTTTACAAGGATCGGGGCGAGCGACAATCTCATCCTCGACAGAAGTACATTCATGGTGGAAATGACGGAAGTTGCAAGCATTCTGCGCAACGCCACGAGCCGAAGCCTGCTCATTCTCGATGAAGTGGGGCGCGGGACGAGTACGTTCGACGGGCTTTCCATCGCATGGGCGGTCATTGAATATCTCACCGAACGGGTGCGCGCAAAGACGCTGTTCGCCACCCACTACCATGAGCTCACGGAGCTGGAAGGAAAGCTCGAGGGCGTCAAAAACTATAAGATCAACGTCAGGGAGATCGCAGGGAGCATCGTCTTTTTGCGTACGATCGTGCGCGGGGGAGCGTCCCGCTCCTTCGGCGTAGAGGTCGCGGCGCTTGCGGGCGTTCCCGAGGCGGTCACGAGCCGCGCGAAGTCCATTTTGCGCTCGCTCGAACGAAAGGAGGGCAAACGGACGGCGCCCGAAGAGGAACCGGAGGAAGAGGAGACGGTCAAACTGAAGAAGGAGCTCTCCGAATTGAACCTCGATCTTCTCACGCCCATGCAGGCGCTTGCGCTGCTTTCGGAATGGAAGGAGAAAGTCAAATGAGCATCAACATTCTGACACCCGACGTCTATAACCGGATTGCGGCGGGGGAAGTCGTCGACAGGCCCTATTCCGTCGTCAAGGAACTCGTCGAAAATTCGATCGACGCGGGGGCGACGGACATCTCCGTCGAAATCGAAGAGGGCGGCAAAAAGCTCATCTGCGTCACGGACAACGGCTGCGGGATCCGAAAAGATGAATTGAAAAAGGCGTATCTTCCGCATGCGACGAGCAAATTGCAGAGCGCAGAGGATCTCTTCACGGTGGCGACCCTCGGTTTCCGCGGCGAGGCGATCGCTTCGATCGCGTCCGTCTCCCGCATGGAGATCGTCTCCGACGCGGGCGAAGGGGCATTTTCACTCGCCTGCGAGGGGGGAGTTTGCGGCGACACCCAAGCGGCGGCGGGGGCGAAAGGGACGGAGATCACTGTTCGGGATCTCTTTTTCAACACGCCCGCCCGTCTCAAATTCTTAAAATCGGACAGTCAGGAGGAGGGGGACGTCTCCAATATGATGGCGCGCTTTATCCTCTCCCGCCCCGAAATCGCCTTTACCTATACGGTCGGCGGAAAAGTGAAGTACCGCTCGTTCGGGGACGGGCTCGCCTCCGCGCTTGCCGTCGTCTACGGCGCGTCCGTGCTTGAAAATTGCCATGAGATCTCGGCGGACAAGCACGGGATCCGCCTTTCGGGCTATATCGGAAACAGAAATTTCTCCAAACCGAACCGTACCTATCAGAGTCTTTTCGTCAACGGGCGGTACGTTGTCAACCAAACGGTGGGCGCGGCCGTCACGAACGCATATGCCGCCTATCTCATGAAGCGGCAATATCCCTTTTACGTCCTCTTTTTGGACGTTCCGCAGGAGATCGTGGACGTCAACGTCCATCCCAACAAGGCGGACGTGCGCTTTCAGGACAATCAGATCATCTACGGAAGCGTCTACTCTGTCGTTTCAGCGGTACTCGACGGAAATTCCCGCGCGCTTGAATATCTTGTTTCCGCAAAGAGGGAAGCGCAGGGGGCCGAAGCGCAGGCTGTTTCCGTGCCACAGGCGGCGGCCGAACCGCAGAAACCCGTCGAAAGCACTCAAATGACGTACGAAGAGGCAAAAAAAGAGCTGGAATTCGACGTTTCGCCCCTGAAGGGGAGACCTTCCGAGCCACGGTTCTTCGAGTCCGAACCTTCCCGCTTTGAAGTCCGCTCCTCCGCGTCCGAAGTGCGGATGGACAGACAGGAGGACTTTTTCGAGGAAAACCAACGCCTTTTGCGCGAACAGGCCAAGCCCAAACAGGAAAAAGTGGACGTTGCGTCTCTTACCTTCAAGGGGGAGCTCTTCCGCACCTATCTCTTTTATGAAGCGGGGGATGTCGCCTACATTGTCGACCAGCACGCCGCACACGAGCGGCTGATCTACGACAGATTGCAGGAGAAGCTCGCTTCGCGCAAGGTCGTCTCCCAGCCTATGCTCGTTCCCTATCTTTTGGAACTGAATGCGGCGGAGCACGCCTTCTTTGTCAAAAACATCCCGCTTCTTGAGGAGATCGGCTTCGGCGTCGAGGAGTTCGGCGGGAATTGCATCAAGGTTTCCGCCGTGCCGACCGACCTTTTAGGCATTGATCTTCCGTCCTTTTTCGGGGAAGTGCTCTCTTCGATGGAGTCGCTGCGCGCCATCCGTCTCAATACGCTACTGAAAGACAAGCTGGCGTCCGCTGCATGCAAAGCCGCCGTCAAGGGGGGCGAAAAACTCACGGAAAAAGAGGTGGAAGCGCTACTTAAGCGGATGGACGGAGATATGGGGCTCAAATGTCCGCACGGGAGACCGGTCGCCGTCATGGTGAAGAAGAGCGAAATGGAGAAACTCTTCAAACGGATCGTATGAAAAAAATTCTTGCCATCTGCGGTCCGACCGCTTCGGGGAAGACCGCGCTTGCGGTGGAGTGCGCCCGCCTCTTAGACGGAGAGATCGTTTCGTGCGACGCACTGCTCGTCTATCGCGGCTTGAATATCGGCACCGCGAAGCCTACCGAAGAGGAGAGAAGGGGGATCCCGCACCACTTGATCGACGTCGCGGATCCCACCGAAAATTTTTCGGTGAGCGACTTCGAAAGACTCGCGCTCGGTGCGGTTGAGGACATTCTTTCCCGCGGCAAGACGCCGATTCTCTGCGGGGGAACGGGGTTCTATCTCAACGCCGTTCTCTTTTCCCATGCGTTCGGACACGCGCCCGCAGACAGGTCGGTGCGCGAGAAATACGAAAGGATTGCGGAAGAACAGGGCAGGGAAGCGCTTCACGCCATTCTTGCCGAGGTGGACAGGGAGAGCGCGGAAAAGCTCCACTGCAACGATGTCAAGCGCGTCGTCCGCGCGCTCGAGATCTATGAGCTCACGGGAAAGAAAAAATCCGATCAACATGACTCGGATCTTCCCCGTTACCCCTTTGAGGCCTTCTGCTTCCGCTATCCGCGTGAAGAGCTGTACCGCAGGATCGAAAGAAGGGTGGATGCCATGATGGAAGCGGGGCTCGTGGAAGAGGTCGAGGATTTAATTGCATCGGGCGTCCCCGAGAATGCCCTGTGCATGCAGGGGATCGGATACAAAGAAGTCGTGGAAGGCCTGAAAAATCACGATTTGCAGAGTACTATGTCAGACATAATCAAAAAAAATACCAGAAATTATGCGAAGCGGCAGGAGACATTTTTCAAAAAAATGCCCAATTTACACGGTATGGAGCCGAGCTCTCCCGAAAAAGCCGCGCAGGAGGTCATAAAATTATATGGATGCGAATGAAAGGATCAGGCTTGCGGAAGAGAGCTTAAAGCCGCAATTTGAGAGGATCGACGAGATCGCTCTGTACAATCAGGAGAAGGTTTTGAATGCGTTTCGGGAGGAGCGGATCGCCCTTCGCCACTTCATGCCTTCGACGGGGTACGGCTACGGAGACGAGGGAAGAGAGGCACTCAAACGGGTGTATGCATGCGCGTTCGGCGCGGAGCGGGCAATCGTATCTCCCGCACTGCTTTCGGGAACGCATGCGCTCACCGTCGCGCTCTTCGGTGTGCTTCGCCCCGGGATGCGGATTCTCTTTGTGACGGGCGAGCCGTACGACACCATCCGTCCCGTCATCGGGGGGAGCGGCAACGGTTCCCTGAAGGATTTCGGGGTCTTTTCCGAGACGCTTCCTCTGACGGAAGACGGAAAGATCGATTGGGCGGGCGTTTCGGAGCGGCTGAAAACCCAAAAATACGATATGCTCTATTTGCAGCGTTCGCGCGGATATGAACTCCGCGACGCCTTTTCCGTCGGCGAGATCGGTGAATTTATCGCATTTGCGCGCGAAAAGGGCTTCACGGGCTGTATTTTCGTGGATAATTGCTACGGTGAGTTCGTGGAAACGAGGGAGCCGACCGAAGTCGGCGCCGATCTCATCGTGGGAAGCCTCATTAAAAATCCCGGGGGCGGGCTTGCACCGACGGGGGGATACATTGCAGGAAAAGAAATCTATGTCGAGATGTGCGAAAACCGTCTCACTGCGCCCTCTGTGGGCGGAGAGATCGGCTCCTACGCCTTTGGATATCAACAGTTTTATCAGGGTTTTTTTCTCGCCCCGCACGTCGTGGCGCAGGCGCTCAAGGGGGGACTCCTCATCGGCAAATGCATGGAGATGCTCGGCTATCGGAATTTTCCCGAAACGTCCAAGCCGCTCTCCGATATCACCCGCGCCATCCGTTTTCATACAAAAGAGGAGCTCTGCGCCTTTATCCAATCCGTTCAGGACGTCTCGCCCGTCGATTCTTTCGTGACGTTGGAACCGTGGGACATGCCGGGGTATGACGATCAGGTCATCATGGCGGCAGGGACGTTTGTCGCTGGGGCGAGTATCGAACTTTCCGCCGACGCGCCCATCCGCGAGCCGTACACCGCCTATTTTCAAGGTGGGCTTACCTATGAACACTGCAAGATCGCCTGCAAAGCGATCCTTGAAAAACTTCCGAAATAACGAAAAAGACAAAATAAGGGCTCTCCCGAAAGCAGGAGAGCTCTTTTCATACTTTTTACTTTGTGCCGAACAGCCTGTCGCCCGCGTCGCCGAGCCCCGGGAGAATGTAGCCGCGTTCGTTGAGGCAGCGGTCGAGGGTGGAGACGTAGACGGAGACGTCGGGATGTTCCCTTGCAACTTTTTCGACGCCCTGCGGTGCGGCAATGATGGACATCAGTTTGATGTGCTTACAGCCCCGTTTTTTCAGAGCGTTCAGCGCGTCGCATGCGGAGCCGCCCGTTGCAAGCATGGGATCGACAAGAAAAACCGTCTTATCTGCGATCCCGTCGGGAAGTTTGCAATAGTACTCCTGCGGTTCGAGCGTCTCTTCATTGCGATACATTCCGATGTGCCCGACTCTCGCGGTGGGGAACACCTTGTGGACGCCGTTCACCATGCCGAGACCCGCCCGTAAGATGGGGACGATGGCGATGCTCTCCTCCGGAACGCGGTACTGCGTTGTGACTTCGAGAGGGGTCTCCACCTGAACGGGCACAAGCTGCATATCCCGCATACTCTCGTAGGTCATGATCGTTGTGATCTCCTCTACGAGTTCGCGGAATTCCTTCATTCCCGTGTTTTTGTCACGCAGGATAGAGATTTTATGTTTGATGAGAGGGTGATCGAAAATAAAGACGTTTTCCATTCGCTTCTCCTTTTGCATTCTTGCCATTTCCTCTATCATATCACAATTCTTTCTTTTTTTCAAGGGGACTGCCGCCGCAGATCATAAAATTTCATAAATTTTTTTGGGCGCCGTTTTACGGCGAAAAAAAGCGGGTAAAAAATATATGATATCAAAATGATATCAGATTGGAGGATTTGGAAATGAAAGAAAACAGGGATGTGAGGTCGCTCAACGTTGTGGATGAGCGTCCCGCGCGCATCAAAAGCGGCTGGATGATGTTGTTCATCCTGCTTTTTATGGTGATCGCTTCCGTTGCGCTTGTGATTCTCGGCGGCGTTTTCAGTGAGGAGATCCCCGCCATGATCGCATTTGTACCGATCGGGGCCGTGCTTCTCATTGTGACGAACGTCATGATGGCGGGATTCAAGCTCTTGCAGCCGAACGAGGCGTATGTGTTGACCCTCTTCGGAAAATATTACGGCACGATCAAGACGGACGGATTTTTCTGGACGAATCCCTTCTGCGCCGCCGTCAATCCCGCGAGAGCGGTCGCGGGCGTTTCGCGCAAGCTCTCTTTGAAGGCGATGACGCTCAATAACGATAAGCAGAAGGTGAACGATGAAGAGGGGAATCCGATCGAGATCTCCGTCGTCGTCATCTGGCGCATTACGAACACCGCCCGCGCCGTATTCAACGTTGAAAATTATATGTCGTATATCTCTACGCAGTGCGACGCGGCGATCCGTCAGGTCGCGCGGCAGTATCCGTACGACGTCTCCTCGAACGGGGACGAAAAGTCTCTCCGCGGCAGTGCGCAGGAGATCGCCGACGTTCTGCGCGGTGAGCTCCAGCAGCGTGTGGATATGGCGGGTATCGAGATCATCGAAGCCCGCATCTCCCATCTTGCCTATGCGCCCGAGATCGCCGCGGCGATGTTACAGCGGCAGCAGGCTTCCGCGATCATTGCGGCAAGGCAGAAGATCGTCGAGGGAGCGGTTTCCATGGTACAGATGGCGCTCAATAAGCTCTCCGAAGAGGAGATCGTAGAGCTTGACGACGAGAGAAAGGCGCAGATGGTCTCCAATCTCCTTGTCGTTCTCTGCGGCAACCGTGATGCACAGCCGGTTGTCGGCACGGGGAGTATCTACTGAACTTTGTCATGAAAAATCTTTTCGGCTTTTCGGTCAAGGGAAAGGAGCCTTGGCCTCTTCCCGAACCCGACGGGAGCGAGTTCATCGTCAAGCGCATCGACGAGGGTATGCGGTCCCGTCTCAATGCCATGGAACGGGAGGACGACAACGTCCGGAAGACGGCAAATTTTCCGCCTTGGCTGTCGAACGTCTTTTGGATCATCCTTTTGTGCGGCGCTTTGCTTCTTGCGATCGCTTTGGAGCTTCTCAGCGAGGAGAATGCGACCTATGAGATTGCCGTCTCGAGCGGTTTTTGGTGGTTCATCGGCTTCGGCGGGGGACTTGCGCTTTTTGCGATCGCCTTTTTCATCATGCAGTACTTCAGAAATAAGTCGGTGACGAACTCTTCCGCCGTCAGAGAGCATGTGGATCGATATGAAAAGGTCAGAAGGGAGGCCCTCGACAGCATGCTTGTGCCGTCCGACGCGGTGCCCTTAGATGTCTTTGCCGATGTGTACAGGACGAAAAGCGGAAAAAAGAGGGGCATCTTGCCCGCGAAGTCCCGTGCAAACATTCCGTTCTATGCTTTCCGCGACAGCGAAGCGCTCTGCATTGCCGACACCTCCTATGTAGTCCGTATTCCCTATGACAGCATCGCGTCTCTCTCGCGTATCTGCGAAAAGACGATGTTTGTGGGATGGAACAAGGCGGAACGATTTAACAAAGGAGCGTTCAAACCCAATAAGATCCGCTGTAACCGCTATGGGCAGATGGTTGTGAAGCCCTGCTACCGCGTGGAAATCCGCGGCAGTGAGACGTTTGAACTTCTCATCCCGCCCTATGAATTTGAAGCGCTTGCGCCCATGCTCGGCTACAAGGCGCAAAGTATCATCGACGTGAAAAAGTGAATGAGGTCAGTATGTCGGAACATGAAGAAATTGTAAGGGCGGAAGGCTTGAAAAAGACCTTCACGCTCTCGAGAAAACAGCAAAAAATTGAAAAAACGGGGGAGAAGAGCCGCATTGCGGTCAACGGACTCTCTTTTTCTGCCTATCGCGGGGAGATCTACGGGCTCCTCGGCCCGAACGGCGCGGGAAAGACGACGACGCTCCGCATGCTCTCCACACTCATCAAGCCGGATGCGGGCGACGCAACCGTCAACGGGTTTTCCATCGTGAAACAGCCCGAAAAGGTGCGTGACAGCATCGGATTTATGACGAGCGAGTTAAAACTCGAGGGATTCTTTACGCCCGATTATCTCTTTGACTTTTTCGGCGCGATGCACGGCGTCGGGAAGGATGCGCTCGCCCAAAGGAAGCGTGAGCTCTTTTCGCGCTTCGGGATCGACCGTTTTGCGCAGGTGCAGGTCAAAGATTTGTCGACGGGGATGTTACAGAAGGTATCTCTCGTCATTTCCATCGTGCATGATCCCGCCGTCGTCATCTTTGACGAACCGACGAACGGTTTGGATGTGCTCACGGCAAAGGTCGTCACCGATTTTCTTTTGGAACTGAAGGAGATGGGCAAGAGCATTCTTCTTTCCACGCACATCTTTTCGCTTGTGGAGAAACTCTGCGACCGTGTCGGCGTCATCATCGACGGAAAAATGGCGCGTGAGGGGACGCTCGCGGAAGTCGCGAACGGGGATCTCGAAAAGAGCTTTTTCGACATTTATCATGAGATCAAGGGGGAGTTCGTATGAAACTTTTCGCGCTCATCAAGAAAGAATTTCATCGGTTTTTCCATGATCGGCGGCTCATCATCACGATGCTGCTCCCCGGGATCATCATCTTTTTGCTCTATTCGGTCATCGGCGAAGCCATTCACACCGAACCCACGAAGTATGATTATAAAGTCTATGTAGAGGGTGAATCTGCCCTTACTTCCGTCCTCCAATCTGCGGTGGAGACAAGCGGGAACACCGTCGAATGGATCACCCTCGAAGATATGGAAGCGGCGCGGAAGGAAGTGGAAGAGGGGGAAGCGACCGCCATTCTCTCCTTTACGGAAGATTTCGACCGGTTCGGCGAAAACGGCGCTAATCCCGTTGATTTTGTCGTTTCCATCATTTACGACCCCATGGACGAGGCGGGCAGCGGGTTTTATTCCCTTGCTTTTGCGGTATTGCAGAACGTCGGCATGAAGTTTTCCATTCATTCCGAGCCGCTCGCTTCGGATGAAAGCATCGGCAGGGAAGTCATGCAGCAGATCTTGCCCTTCATCATCGTTTGCTTCGTATTCTCGGCGTGCATGTCGGTGACGCTCGAATCGGTGGCGGGGGAGAAGGAGCGCGGAACGCTTGCGACCATCCTCGTAACTTCCGCAAAACGGTCGCATATCGCCCTCGGGAAGGTCGTCCCGCTTGCCTGTATCTCGATGCTCGGGGCGCTCTCGAGCTTCCTCGGCGTCGTCCTCTCGATGCCTAGACTCATGGGGCTCTCTGTTGGAATGCTCGGCGGATACAGCTTCGGGGCGTATGTCCTCATTTTCCTTCTGATCCTGAGTTTCGTCCCGCTCATCGTCTCGCTCATCTCGATGATCTCGACGGCTTCCCGTTCCGTCAAGGAGGCCTCCGCCTATACGAGCGTCCTCATGATCTTCGTGATGATCTTTTCGCTCGTGGCGGCGTTTGTGCCCGCGATCGGAGATTGGGTCGTGGCGATCCCCATTCTGAACGCCGTCGTCAGCATGCAGGGTCTCCTTGCGGGAGCGCTTCCCGTATGGCAGTCGCTTGTCAGCGTCGGGGCGAACCTCGTCTATACGGCGGGGCTGGTGTTCCTCATGACGAGGATGCTCTCGAGCGAAAAAATCATGTTTGGAAAGTGATACAATGGACGAATTTTTGAGGCTGTATTTGACGGGAAAACGCGCGGATGATCTGAAAAGATTCCGACGTTTTTGCACGGCGATAGGCCTTTTGGGGGCTTTGTTTGCCGTGATCCCCGTATTTGTCAATCTTTTCGGAGCGAAAAACGCTCCTCTGTGCATCGCCTTGACCGTGCTCGGATTTCTTTTGGAATGTGCGGCAAGCATCCTTTCTTTCGTGCAGAAAAAGTTTGCCGATGCGCTTGTGGAGCTCGAAAATGCCGCAAACGAGATCGAAAAGCGGGGAGAAGAGAGGGAAAATTACAAAAAACTCTATGAGGCATGGCGGGAGGCCTTCGGGAAACGGGATCTGAGACAGGTCTTGTCGGCAGGATTCACCGTGCTTGGCTTTGCGATCCTTGCCGCAGCCGAGTTTCTTTCGATATTTACGGAGATTCCCGAGATCGTCCTGCCGCTCGCATGTATCGCTGCAGCCATTGTTCTTGCGATCCCCGGTATGTTACAGGCAGCGGGCGAAGGAAAGGCGCGGGCTGTGCTCTATGAAAGGGCGGGGCGGGAGCTCGATGAGATCAAGCGGAGCAAATTCGGCTTACCCGAAAGTAAAATTTTCGCGCAGTCCGAAAGCGCACGCGGATTTTCGGCTCTTCCCGTGCCCGTTGCGGCGTTTTTGAAGGAAGAGACGGAAAAGGAGGACTTCCGCGCCGTGTCGAGGCGTTCGAGTTTCACCGCGCTGTTCCTCGGCATGATTTTCGGCGTTCTGATCTTCGTTGCAGGGTTCTGGGATCAACTTGACCGCGCCGTTGGTTGGACGGTCAGTCTTGTCGTCATTGTGTTCGCACTCGCGTTCTTTTTCGCGCAATTATTGCCGCTCGAGGCAAAGAAACGGGAGATATACAGGAGAAATTACGAAAAACTTACAGATGACAGGCCGGATACGCTCCGCAAACAATTACAGGGCGCGTGGATACGGCAGCAGAAAAGGGGGAATATCATGTTCGCATGTTTTCTGTTTGCTGCGATCGCCCTCGGTATGTCGTTCGGCGTCGCCGGATATATTTCAGACCGTGAACAGAGCTTGATCGTCGGGATCGGGGCAGGTACGATGGTGTTTCTTATCCCTGCGGCGATCGTTTCGCTTGTGATTTGGACGATCATGTACGCCGTTTACAGAAAACGCGTCCGTCCCGTCGAGGAAGAGCTTAAAAATATCATCGAAGAGGAGAGGATGAATGAAAGACACGGATAGATCCAAAAAACAGGTGCCGCTGCGGCTTTCCCCGACGCTCTATGCCGAGATCTCAAAGTGGGCGGAAGAGGATTACCGCTCCCTGAACGGACAGATCGAATACCTTCTCTCTGCCTGCGTCAAAAAACGGAGAGGGGGAGAGAAGAAAGAAGAGGAGTAAAAACCGCTTATATGAAACACCGCCCGCTATGCACAGCGGGCGGTGTTTCATTGTAAGACATTATTTCGTTTTGTATCGGACGGGCTCCTGTTTGACTTGCTCGTAGCCTTTTTTCGGCTTTCTCCGGAAGAAATCGATCTTGTTTCCGAATTTGAGGAGCAGGATCGCCGCGGCGACGCCTACAACGGCGACGACAATGACGACGATCGTCCACGGTTCGAGCGATTCCGCCTTCACGCGCGACCAAAGTTCGTTGATGCGCTCGCTTGCCGCCTCGTCGTAATAATCCATGACGGCGCTACGGGCAATGACTTCGGGCGTGGGGAACTGGGCGAAGAGCTGGCGTTTCGTGCACTGTTCTTCATCCGCGTAGATCCCGAATGTGCCGTCCTCGGCTCCGAAGAAGTAGGAGAGGTCGTAGAGCTCTCCCTCATCCTCTTCCACGCCATAGAGATAATCGGCATAGGTGAGCATGGCGGGATCATCGTCCTCGGGAATTTCCCCCGCTATAACGGAAGTGTAACCGATATAATAGCTGTTCCGCATGGCATTTTGGGGCATGGAGAGGAAGTTGACGAACGCCTGTGCGGCGTGCTTGATCTCCGGAGTAATGCCCTTCGGCATGACCCAACCGTCGAACCAGAGGTTGGAACCCGCCGAGGGGACGTAATAGTTGAGAAGAACGCTGTTCTCATCCTCGCCGTCCTCGGTCTTTCCGCTCTCCGCAAGGTCCAGCGCATAGACCGCGTCGCCGCTCCACGCATAGTTGAGCCAGATCTTTCCCTGCACCATATCCGATTTTCCCGTGTCCGTCTCGAAGCTGTAAATGTTGTCCTTGATGTCGAGAAGGATGGGTTCGACTTCGGCGATCGTATCCTCGTCCGTTGCGTTGAAGATCTCCGTGAGGCGATCGATGTATCCGTCGGCAGACGGGTCGAGGGAAAGCAGTTCGTCCTGATAGGTGACGCCGAGGGCGGCAAAATAGGTGTCGCGCACGTTGTCTTTCGCCGTGATCTTGCCCTTGAAACGGCTGTCCGTAAATGCCCTCCAGCCGATCGCGTCGAGCTCTTCTTCGGAGACGTACTCGGGATTGTACACAAAGCCCGTCGTGCCCCACATGTATCCCGCCGCATAGTCCTTCCAGTAGATGTCATTGCCGTCGGGATCTTTGCGGAGCTTCAGTCCGCCGTTGTTTGCGAATTTTTCGGCGATGAAGGGGGAGACGTTGCGGACGTAGTAGTTTTCGGGAAGCGTCTCGTCGAAGAAACTTTCGTCGTATTTTTCGAGACGGCCCTCCGCGGCGAGCTTCATGATCATGTAGTCGGAAGGGCAGAGAAGATCGTACTCATTGCCGAGGACGATCTCGTTGTACATGTCCTCATTGGTGCCGAAGGTAGAATATTCGACGCGGATCTTTTGATGATAGGTCTTTTCGTACCATTCGCAGAAGTCGTTCAAAATTTCGGGGCCCTCTTCGGAGAGGTCGTGTCCCATTGTCTCTTTGTACCAATCCTTGTAGTCATCATTCACGATGTCCGATTCGATATGGATATGGTTGCCCTTTGCGTCGAGAACGGGCTTTCCGTCCTCGTTGAGTTCGTGAAGCTCGTCAAAGATAAACGTGCCTTCTCCGCCCTCGTCGATATACTCTTCCCAGTTATAGACGCGAAGGGTTATGACATCCTCACCGCCGCAGCCCGTGAGCGCCGCAAGCGTCGGCAGGAGCATGGCGCCCGCAAGCGCAATGCTGAAAGCACTCTTTTTCATTTGTCCGCCTCCTTTTTGCGTCCCGCAAGATTGGAAATCACAACAAACAGTACGATGACGACGAAGATGATCGTCGTGAGCGCCCAGAAGGAGGAGAGCGTCTCCGCGGTGTGCTTATTGCCCTTCATCGTGGCGTTGAAAACGTAGGTGGAAATCGTCTCGAAGCCCGAGGGACGGGTGTAGACGGTGACGATGTAGTCGTCGAGGGAGAGGGTAACTGCGAGCATAAAGCCCGAAATGACCCCCGGGATGATCTGCGGAAGGACAACTTTCATCAGCGCCTTGAAGGGGGAAGCGCCCAGGTCGAGCGCCGCCTCATAGAGGGAGTTGTCCATCTGTTTGAGCTTGGGCATGACGGAGAGCACGACAAAGGGGGTGCATATGACCATATGTCCGATGAGAAGGGTAAAATAGGATTTCCCGATCTCGACCGCAACAAAGGTGACCGCAAGCGCGAGCGCCGTGACGATCTCCGCGTTGATGACGGGGATCTGCGAGACGGCGTGGATCGCCGTTTTCATGCGCTTTTTGCAGTAGAACATGCCGAGCGCGCCGAGCGTCCCGAGCACCGTGGAGAGAGTCGCCGCAAGGAATGCGAGCAAGAAGGTGTTCCCGATCATGCCGAGAACCTTCGGATTCGCAAAGAGATCCTTGTAATGCTCGAAGGAAAAACCTTCGAACCTGCCGATCATGTCCGTTTTGTCGAAGCTGTAGACGGCGAGCATCAGGATGGGGAGATAGAGCAGGAGGAGCACAAGTCCCACAAATCCCGCTTTGAGGCATTTGCTTAACACAGGATGCTTCATAAGTTCGTCCCCCTGACATTTTCTTCCGATTTGAACCCGCCCGAGAAGAGGGTAGAGGCAAAGACGACGAGGAGAAGCACAAATGCGACCATCGAGCCCATATGCCAGTCGGAGCCGAAGTATTCATAGATGAATTTGCCGATGATCGTCACTTTCGCGTTCCCGAGCATATCGGAGACGACGTAGTTTGTCATCGAGGGGAGAAAGACCATCGTCACGCCGCTCATCACGCCGGGCATGGAGAGGGGAACGGTGATGCGGAAGAAGGTCGTGACGGAACCCGCGCCGAGATCCGCGCTCGCCTCATAGAGGGAAGTGTCGATCTTCATCATCGTCGTATAGAGGGGCAGGATCATAAAGGGCAGGAAGTCATAGACCATGCCGAAGATCGTCTTGAAGATATTGGCGCTTTCCAGCCCTTCGAGCCCGTTGATCTGCGAGAGGAGATTGAAGAGCTCGCGGATGGCGTTTACGCGCAGCACGAAGTTGATCCACATGGGGAGAACGAAAAGCATCAGAATGACGAATTTCTTCTTGATCTTGCTGTGCGCGAGGATGAGCGCCACGGGATAGGCGATGACAAGACAGATGACCGTCGTAATGAGCGCGATCACGAGGGAGTAGACGATCGTGGAGAGTTTGGTGGGGTCGGAAAAGAACCGCACGAAGTTCGTTCCCGAAATGTGCATGTTCTTGTCGGTAAAGGCGTAGAACAGGATCACGCACATCGGGACAATGACAAAAAATATGAGAAAGACCGCATAGGGAATGCAGAGCGTCTTGCGGGAGAAACGGGGGAGCTTCATGCCTCGTCCTCCTTTTCCTTATGCTTTAAGGTGAGTTTGATCTTTTCCTTGGGAATGATGACCGAGACATAGTCGTTTTCGTTCCAGAGATCTTCGGTCGCAAAGACGAAATCCTCGTCCTCGTCGCTGTCGCCCGTACGCACGATGAGGCGGTAGTGATCGCCCTTGTAGATGATGGAGATGATGTGTCCCGTTGTGCCGCCCGCGTCCTCGTCGTCGCTGATCTCGATATCGTGGAGACCCACTTCGACCTTGACTTCGGTGTCCGTCAGATCGAGTTTTTCGCCCGCGGCCGTGATGAGATAGCCGTCCTCGTCTAAATGGCTGCCCGGATAGAGCTGCGTGACGTCGCATTCGAACTCACCGCCCGCAAATTCCACGTTGTTCGCCTTGTTGATGACGCCGTCGAACACGTTGGTTGTGTAGCGCGGCTTCATGAGGTGAATGCCGTCGGGAGCGACCTTGAGCCCGATCGTCTCCCCGACCTTTCTGCTTTCCGTGCTTTGCACGACGAGTTCGTATTTGCCGACCTGCACGGTGATCTCGTAATGGATCCCCTTGAAGACGACGGAGATGACTTCACCCTTCAGGATCCCATCCTCGGCGGCGCACATCAGGATATCTTCGGGACGGACGACGACGTCGACCTGTTCTCCTTCCCCGAAATTATCGACGCATTCAAACGTCTTGCCGCAGAATTTGACCTTGTTTTTCCCGACGACGGTGCCCGTGAAGATGTTGCTTTCGCCGATGAAGTCTGCAACGAACGTATTCGCAGGCTCGTTGTAGATATCGGTGGGGGTGCCGATCTGCTGGACGACGCCGTCTGCCATGACGACGATCGTGTCCGACATCGTGAGCGCTTCCTCCTGATCGTGCGTGACATAGATGAATGTGATGCCAAGCCTGTCGTGGATCTTTTTGAGCTCGATCTGCATCTCTTTCCTCATTTTGAGGTCGAGGGCGCCGAGGGGCTCGTCGAGGAGAAGGATCTCGGGCTCGTTGACGACGGCGCGGGCGATCGCGACGCGCTGCTGCTGTCCGCCGGAGAGGGTGGAGATGGAGCGTTTCTCAAACCCTTCGAGATCCACGAGCGCAAGCGCCTTTTTCACCTTTGCGGCGATCTCCTGCTTGGAAAGCTTTTCCTTTTTGGTGTACTCCTCGCCGTTCCCGTTTTTGTAAGTATTGATGACGCGCTTGCACCTGAGCCCAAAAGCGATATTTTCAAAGACATTGAAGTGGGGGAAAAGGGCATATCGCTGGAAAACGGTGTTGACGGGGCGTTTGTTGGGCGGAAGGGACGAGATGTCCTCACCGTTCAGAAGGATCTTTCCGCTCGTAGGCAGATCGAAGCCCGCGATCATGCGGAGCGTCGTCGTCTTGCCGCAGCCCGAGGGTCCCAAAAAGGTGATGAATTCGCCTTTTTTGATGTCGAAGCTCATATGGTCGATGACAAGATTCTCGCCAAAGTACTTCGTGACGTCCTGTAATTCGATGATGTTTTCAGCCATGGCTTTCTCCTTTTGTTTTTTGAATCAGAAGTTGGGCGGAGTGGAGATCCAGATGATCTTCGCGTTCCGCTTGCCCTTATTTTCAAGATAATGTTCTTTGTCCGCCGTGTAATAAAAGCTTTCGCCTTTTTTTGCGGGATGATGTTTCCCCGCGATCACGACGTCGATCTTTCCCTCGAGCACAAAGCCGAATTCTTCGCCTTCGTGGGGGATGTCGGGCTCCGTTTTGGCTTGCGGCGCAAGCTCCACGAGCACGGGCTCCATCATGTTTTTCTGCGCGTTGGGGATCACCCACCTGAGCATCATGCTTTCCGACTGCTTTTCGATATATTCCGCCTCCGAAAAGACGATCTTTTCCTCGGAATCCTCATGAAAAAAGTCCGAAAGATTGCTTCCGAGCGCGTTCAGAAGATCGCACAGCGTCGCGATCGACGGGCTCGTCAGGTCGTTTTCAAGCTGGGAAATATACCCTTTTGTGAGCTCACAGCGGTCGGCAAGCTCTTCCTGCGTGAGATTTATCCGTTGCCGCATGTCCTTCAGCTTTGCGCCGAGTTCCATACTTCCGCCTCCGTGTTTAGTATTTGTAAACTTTTAGCCTCTTTTTATCAAACTCTCGCAATTATAAACGAAAAGTTTAATAAAAATAAACTCACAGCGATACAGTATAGTACATATGCATGCAGATGTCAAACGTTTGAAATGGTTTTCCGAAAAAAATATTCCCCAATTTAGTGAATACGCGCCCACGCGCGCGACATTATTATAAATTAGATCAGCATAGGCGGATTTTATAGAGATTTTCCTTCGGTAGGGGAGTTTTCGGGCAATAAAAAACCGTCGGGGAAAACCCCGACGGATCGTTTCGCCGTTTTTCGTTATGCGTTCAATGCGGCAAGTTTCTTTGCGAGCTTTGCCTTTTTGTTCGCTGCGTTATTCTTGTGAAGGATCCCCTTGCTTGCCGCGGAGTCGATCGCCGAGACCGTCACGGGATAAAGAGCATTCGCCTGTTCTTTATCGCCTGCGGCGACCGCAGCGAGGTACTTCTTGATCTGCGTTTTGAGCGCGGATTTGATCGCTTTGTTTTCAAGGGTCTTTTTTTCGGTGACGAGAACGCGCTTTTCAGCGGATTTGATGTTGGGCACGGTATTACTCCTTTGAAGGTACTTTATCTTGATAAATCCTGACTATTTTAACATAAAATAAAATGCTTGTAAACTGTTTTTCGCGCCCGTAGGAAAAAAAATCGCAAAAATTCTGTTTTTGGGGAGGAAAAAGGATGGAACGTAGGGTCAAAGTCGGCATTTTCGACAGCGGCGTGGGCGGGCTTACCGTTCTCGGTGCTTGCCTGAAAGAAATTTCGGGCGCGGATTTTTATTATTTCGGCGACAACGCCCGCGCGCCCTACGGCGGAAGAGGGGAGGGGGAGATCACTGCCTTCGTACGTGAAGCAATGCGGCGCTTCGAACGGCTCGGGGTGGACGCCGCCGTCCTTGCCTGTAATACCGCAACGACCGTCTGTATCGGGAAAATGCGGGAGGAATTTGCCTTTCCCATCATTGGCACGGAGCCCGCGATCAGGGAGGCGGCGCGGGAGTGCTCGGAAGCGCTCGTGCTCGCTACGCCCCGTACGGCGGAAAGCGCGCGGCTGCGGTCGCTCATCGAAAGTTCCGCATGCCGGTTTCACGTCATCCCCTGCGAGGGCTTGGCGGGGGCGATCGAGGCATATCTGACCTGCGGGGAAAACCTGTCCATTTCTGTCCATTTGACTGTTCCCGAGGGGATCTCCTATGACGGGGCGGTCTTAGGGTGCACACATTATATCTTTTTTCAAAAGGAAATTGAGCAAATACTTGGGGTAAAAGCCTATCACGGGAATCGCGGCGTGGCAAGAAGGCTCAAGCAGGTTCTTTCGGCAGGGAATCTTGTCCCCAGAAATGCAAACATATGTTTTGAGAAAAAAGTAAAAGAAAAGGGGGAAAATCGGGTATTTTTTATCGGAAAAGCGCGTTTTCTCAATCAAAAAGTGTTCGAAACGAACATTCGTTTCAAATGCAGCTGAAAAAAAGTGGAGCGGAAAGGAAAAAAATGGACAGAAATGGTTGACAAGCCCTAAAAGTGGTGTTATAATACCCTTACAGAATCATAAAGGGGGGATTATCCGCGGTATGAAGTTCGTGAGTGGCACGGCGAATCATCAGCTCGATGCAAAATTCAGAACGCGTATTCCGGCGAAATACAGAAGTGCATTTCCGGAAAACGAATCCCTCCATTTTGTTCAGTTCTCGACGGGCTGCGTCGCGATCATGTGCACCTCGGTCATGGAGAAGTATCTGCTCTCTTTCAGCAATGTCGATCCTGCGGATGAGGACGTGATGCGTGCGAAGCGCTATTTGTACAGCCGCGTGGAGGACGTTGTAGAGGATACCCAGAAGCGGTTCATGATCCCCAAGAGCATGCGCGATTATGCGGGTTTGAAAAGGAAACTGGTTTCGGTCGGCATGGGGGACTACATCGAGATCTGGGAAGAAGAGAATTATTTGCAGAGCATCAAAGACATGTCGGTCGCGGATGCAAACCGTGTCGCCAAGGATTACAGGACGAAGAACGCATGACGGAGTATCATCGTCCGATCATGCTTGATGAGGTCATCCGCGGATTGAATGTCAGAAGCGGCGGGGTTTACTTCGATGGCACCGTCGGCGGAGGAGGACACTCCTTTGCGATCCTTTCGGCGGATCCCGGAGCGCGTCTCATCGCAACGGACAAGGACGAGGACGCAATCGCGCAGGCAACAAAGAGACTGTCCCCCTTTGAGGGGAGGTTCCGCCTCGAACGGTCGGACTTCAAAAACTTTTCGGAAGTGCTTCTTCCCGGAGAACGTCTTGACGGATTCCTCTTAGACCTCGGCATTTCCTCCCACCAGATCGACGACCCGACCCGCGGGTTTGCTTACAGGCTGGGGAACGCGCCGCTCGATATGCGGATGGACAAGCGCTGTGCGCTTACGGCAAGAGACGTCGTGAACGGGTACGGCGAGGAAGCGCTCCGCCGCATTCTGAAAGAGTACGGCGAAGAACCCTTCGCAAACGTCATCGCAAAGGGGATTCTCCGCGAACGGGAAATCAAACCGATTGAAACGTGCGGCGAGCTCCGCAGCATCGTCGAAAACGCCCTGCCCCCGAAGTGCCGCGGTGCGGCATGTGCACGGCAGACCTTTCAGGCGATCCGTATCGAGGTCAACGGCGAACTCGACGGACTGGAAGCGTGCATCAGAGGACTCATTGAAAGACTCAAGATAGGGGGAAGGGCCGTTATTTTGACCTTCCATTCCCTCGAAGACAGGATCGTCAAGAACATATTCAAGGATCTTTCGACTGCCTGTACCTGTCCGAAGAACTTCCCGGTATGCGTATGCGGGAGAGTCAAACGGCTCGAGATCCTGACGAAGAAGCCGATCACGGCTTCCGAAGAAGAGCAAGAGGAGAACCCGCGCTCCAAGAGCGCAAAACTGCGGATCGCGGAAAAGATCGCAGAATGAACAGACATTTTGTCGAATAGAATAAAACGAGGAGATAGTTATGGCTCAGGCAATTTTAGATAGAGTATCGAATGCGAGCACGCCTACGGTGGAAAAATCACCCGAAGCGATCGCCCATGATATGCGCATGAAAGAGCTCTACAAGCGGTTTTTCTCCGCTGAAACGAGTGATGAAGCCGTAGCGGAGGACTATGCGGCGACTTTTTCGGCGCGCCCCGCTGCACCTGCCGAGCCCGCCGCGGAGCAGGTGACCCGTGCCGCCGTACAGGAGCGCACGGCACCCGTCCGTACCGAATCCTTCACCGACTATAAAGACCACCGCATCGCCGAACCCGAAGCGGTTGCCGTTGCGCCCGCCGCCGAACCCGAGACGGAAGATGTGACAAATGACGAAGATCTTCTTCCCACAAGGCGCACGATGCAGACGCTGCAACGGATCTATCGGGCGGAAGATACGCCCACGATGATTCACAAAGAGGAGCACGTCGGTTTTTTTGCTTCGCTTTCGGCAAGGACGAAGCTGGTGCTCTCCATCATCGCGGCAGCGATTGTCGTGGCGATCGCACTCGTGTGCATCAATACGGGGATCCTCAATTCCATGGACGCCAGGATCGCCGCCCGTAACAGCGAACTCACCGATCTTTCCGAGCGCTATGCGAAGATCCGCGAAGAGCTCGACGGTTTCCATGACCCGAATTATATCGACGAATACGCCCAGAGCAGCGGGATGATCCGCGGCGAGGCGTAGCCGTAAGGGAGGAAGCTCTCATCAAAGACCAATATTCCGTTACGCTTTTACGAAAGAGGTTATTTGCCATGATTTTGGCGATAGCCTTTCTTTTTTGTCTTTTTTTGGGCAGATTTTTCTACATACAGGTCATTTGGAAGGATCAGCTGCACAGTCTTGCCCTCGACCAGTGGACAAGGGAGATCCCCATCCATGCGGGAAGGGGAAAGATCTATGACGTCCGCGGGGAACTCTTTGCGGGGAACACCGCCGCTTATACCGTCTACGCGCGTGCGAACGCCGTTGAGGACGCGGAAGAGAGCGCCCGTACGCTTTCCGCTGCGCTCGGGCTGACTTACGAAGAACTGCTCGGAAAACTTACGGATAAGAGCAAGTCGGAGATCGTCCTGCTCAGAAAGACGGGAAAGGAGACAGTGGAAGCGCTCGCGGAGCAAAACATCAAAGGGGTCTATTATTCCCGTGACGATATCCGCGTCTATCCTTACGGTTCGCTTGCATGCCAGCTGCTCGGATTTACTTCCTTCGACGGATCGGGGACGACGGGCGTGGAGGGATATTATAACAGCTTTTTGGCGGGGAAAGACGGGGAGATCCTCTATGAGACCGATCTTGTCGGTGTAGATCTCGAAGGCGCAACTGCTGCATATCTTGCCGCCGAGGAAGGGATGAGCCTTCGGCTCACCGTGGACAGGCGGATCCAGTCGCTCGCCGAGGAAGTCATGGGGAAAGTACTTTTGTCGTCACAGGCAAAGGCGGCGCGGGCGATCGTGCTCGATCCCACTGATTTTTCCGTACTTGCCATGGTGAATCTTCCCTCCTACGATCTCAACGATATTCCGAGAAAGGATATTTCCGCTCTCAATGCGCTCTCCCGCAACAGTCTGGTGTCCGATATCTATGAGCCCGGTTCCACCTTCAAGATCGTAACTGCCGTCTCGAACATCGAAGAGGGGCTCAGGGGAAATCCCTCCGCCCTGCCTTTGAATTATGTGTATTCCTCTTCCCGTACCCGCTCGGTGGATGGCACGACGATCCGCTGCTGGAGCGATCATAAAAACGGCAAGCATTCCAACCAAACGCTTGCGGAAGCGCTCAACAACAGCTGTAATCCCTGTTTTGTGGACATCGCACTCGCGCTTGGGAAGGAGACCTTTTATGAATATCTCGAGGCGTTCGGCTTCGGCAGGGCGACGGGGATCGACTTTTCGGGGGAATCCATCGGAATGCTCTTGCCGGAAAGCATCGTGCGGGACTGCGACCTGGCGCGCATCGGATTCGGGCAGACGATCGCGGTCACGCCGCTGCAGCTCGCCTGTGCCGCCGCCGCAGCGGTCAATGGCGGGTATTGCTACGCGCCCCGCCTCGTTGCGGAGATCTTTTCGGAGGACGGGAGCGTCAGCCAAAAGACAGAGAAAAAACTCCTCCGCCGCACGGTGAGCGAGGAAGCGTCACACATTCTTTCAAACATGCTCGAGGGGGTCGTCCGCGACGGAAGCGGCAAAAAGGCATACATCGAGGGATACCGCGTCGCGGGGAAAACGGGCACCGCGCAAAAATATGAAAACGGGCGGATCGCACAGGGGAAGTACGTCTCTTCCTTTGTCGGATATTTTCCCGCAGATGCACCAAAATATTTAACACTGGTTATCGTGGATGAACCGCAGGGTTCCTATTACGGCAGTACGGTCGCCGCACCCTGCGCGGGGGAGATTTTTCGGGGGATCATCGATATCATGGATCTGCAACCATCGGAGGAAGTGACATGAAATTATCCTATCTTGCCGCGGAAGCAAAGGGCACACTCATCGGAAGGGACGCGGAGATCTCATCGCTCTGCACGGACAGCCGCGTTGCGGGGACGGGAGACCTCTTTTTTTGCATGCGCGGGACGCAGGAGGACTCTCACACTTACGCAAAGGAAGCGGAGCGCAGAGGGGCGTGCGCACTCGTCGCGGAGCACAAACTCGAAACGGAACTGCCCTGTATCCTCGTCCGCGACGGCAGAGAGGCGCTCTCGCAGATTTCGGCTGCCTTTTACGGCCACCCCGAACGCGGCATGAAACTCGTCGGCGTGACTGGGACGAACGGAAAGACGACGATCACCCATATGCTTCATTCGATCCTGAAAGCCGCGGGGAAGAGAGCGGGGCTCATCGGAACGCTCGGCGCGTCCTATTGCGGCGTCAATATCGCGCCCGCGCTCACGACGCCCGACCCCGTCGCGCTCTTTTCCCTGCTCGCCGATATGAAAAAAGCGGGCGTGGAGACAGTCGCGATGGAAGTCTCCGCCCATGCCCTTGCCTTGAAAAAGGAACTTCCCATCCTGTATGACATTGCGGTCTTTACCAATCTCACGCAGGATCACCTCGATTTTTTTGCGGACATGCAGGCTTACGGAGAGGCGAAAAAATCGCTCTTTTCCCGTTGCCGTCTGGCGCTGCTCAACAGCGACGACCCGTTTTCCGCCGAGATCGCAAAAACATGCAGGCGATATAAGACGTACGGCATCGACGAGCCGTCCGACTGTTTTGCCCTGATCGAAGGAGAGACGCTTTCGGGGAGCCAATCGCTCTTCAATCTCGAGGACGATCTCTGCGAAGCGGAGCTCTTCATGCCGGGCAGATACAACGTCTCCAACGCGCTCGCCGCCGCAGCATGCGCGAAGTTCCTCGGCGTGGGTATGGAAAAGATCGCAGAGGGGCTTGCGGAAGTCCATGTGGAAGGACGGCTCGAGCGGGTGAGCACATATCGGGGCGCGGAGATCTTTGTGGACTTTGCGCACACGCCCGACGGGCTGGAAAAATCGCTTGCAACGCTCAGGGAACACACCGAGAGGGATCTCATCGTCGTGTTCGGCTGCGGCGGGAACCGCGACAGGGCAAAGCGTCCCCTGATGGGGGAAACGGTCGCAAAATTATGCGATTTTGCCGTCATTACTTCCGATAATCCGCGCTACGAAGATCCGTGCGCGATCATCGCCGAGATCGAGGAGGGATACAGGAAAGTGAGCCGCGATTATGTCGCCGTCGAGGAGCGGGAAAAAGCCATCGCTTACGCGGTCGGGAAACTGAAAAAGGGGGATGTCCTGCTCGTTGCGGGCAAGGGCGGCGAGACGGAACAGGAGATCATGGGGATCAGGTACGCCTACACGGATAAGGCTGTGATCAAGGCGCTGACGGGAGATAAAAATGCGTGATATTCTTCTCCTTCTCCTCTGTTCTTTTGCGCTCTCTCTTTTGCTCTGCGCCGCCGAGATCCCTCTTCTCAAAAAATTAAAGGCGGGGCAGAATATTTTACAGTACGTCAAAGAGCATAAGGATAAGAGCGGGACGCCTACGATGGGGGGTCTCGGCTTTATTCTTGCCGCCGCCGTCGTCGCGCTCGCGTTCTGCGGTGTCTCGGACAGGCCCTTTGCCGTCTGTATCGCCGTGGGCGTCGGGTATCTTTTGGTTGGATTTCTCGACGACCTTCTCAAAAAAAAGCGCGGGAAAAATTTGGGACTGAGACCGTACCAAAAGCTCTTTTTCCAGTTCGCCGTTGCGGTGATCGCAGGTGTCTACGCAGTTTTGGGCGGCATGACGCTCCTCTACATTCCCTATACGAAGATCGTCGTCGATATCGGCTGGTGGATGCTGCCGCTCGGCGTGTTTGTGTTTCTCGCAACGGTCAACAGCGTGAATCTCACGGACGGGCTGGACGGGCTTGCGGGGTCGTCCTGCGCCTTTTTCTTTTTGATCTTCGGGATCCTTCTGCGCCTCGAGGGGACGGGGGAGATGTCCTCGCTGTGTTTCTGCCTTACGGGGGCACTTGCGGCGTATCTCGTGTTCAATACTTCCCGCGCAAGCGTGTTTATGGGGGATACGGGCTCCCTTTCGCTCGGCGGGTTTGCGGCAAGCGTCGCGCTTTTCTCGGGGAATGCCCTTGCGATCCCCATTCTCGGCGCCGTATTCGTTCTGTCAAGCATATCCGTCATCATTCAGGTCATACACTATAAGCGGACAGGCAGAAGGGTCTTTCTGATGGCGCCCATTCACCACCATTTTCAGGAAAAGGGCTTTTCCGAGGCGAAAATCTCGTACGGATATGCGATTTCCACGGCGGTGCTGGGACTTACGCTTCTTCTTCCCTTCGCCTGACTCCTGCGCGGGAGAAGCCGCGGGGAGATAAGGAGAATTCCGGATGCTTTATACCCAGCAATCCTTTCTTGTCGCGGGACTGTCCCGTTCCGGGGTCGCAGCGGGCGAGTATCTCATCTCGCGCGGCGCCAAGGTCAGCGTATACGACGACGTCGAGGACGAGAACGTCCGCGCAGCGGCCGACCGCCTTTCCAAGATCGGCTGTACGCCCGTAAAAAAAAGAGGGGCTCGAAGAAGCGGTCGCAAAATGCGATATCCTTGTTCTTTCGCCGGGGATCCCCGTCGATCATCCTCTTCCCGTAGCCTTCAAGCGGGCGGGGAAGCGCATCATCGGGGAAGCAGAGCTCGGCGCAACGGATCTGCACTGCCCGAGCGTCGCCGTGACGGGCACGAACGGGAAGACGACGACGGTCACCATGCTCGAGGGGATCTTCCGCGCGGCGGGGAAAAAGGCGATCGCCTGCGGCAATGTGGGGCGTCCGCTCACTTCCTGCTTGCAGGAACTCGGCGAGGACGGGCTTGCAGTGCTTGAAATTTCCTCGTTCCAGCTCGAGACGCTCTATTCGCTGCGCCCGCACGTTGCGGTCGTGCTCAATGTGACGGAAGATCATCTCAACCGCCACTATAACATGGAAAATTACATCTATCTGAAATCCCGTCTCCTCAAAAATTCCGCGGAGAGCGAATATGCGGTTTTGAATCATGACGACCCGATCGTGCGCGGATTTGCGGAAAAGACGAAGGCGAAGATCGTTTGGTTTTCCCTCCGCGAGCGCGTGGAAGGGGCGTATTTGCAGGATGATTGCTTCTGTTGGTACGGGGAACGGCTGTTCCCGGCGGGCGATCTTCCCCTCGAAGGGGAACACAACCGTGCGAACGCGCTCGCTGCGATCGCGGCAGCCAAACTCATGGGGACGGACACTACGTCTATCCGGACGGCGCTCAAAAATTTCCGCGGTGTCAAGCACCGTCTCGAAAAGGTCGGCGAGCTCAACGGGATCACCTTTATCGACGACTCCAAGGCGACCAACGTGGATTCCGCGATCAAGGCGGTCGGGAGCGTAAAGGGGGAGAGCGTGATCCTTCTCGGCGGGAAGGATAAGGGCTATTCTTACGAACCGCTCTTCGACGCGATCAAGGATTCGGGCGTCGTGCATGCCGTGATCTATGGGGAAAACGCCTTCCGCATTCTCAATGCGGCGCTCAAAAAAGGCTTCTCCGCCGTCACGCTCTGCCGTCCCTTCGATCTTGCGGTCCGCGTCGCCTATCTGACGGCGGGAAAGGGGCAAAACGTTCTGCTTTCGCCCGCTTCCGCGAGTTTCGATGCCTTTACAAGTTATGAGGAGCGCGGAAAGCGGTTTTGCGAAATGCTCGAGCTCTTGAAGAGCGAAGCGGGAAATGCGCTCTCCGTCCCGAAGGAGGCGACGGTTGAAGAGGACGAATGACGGCGCGGGGAAGGGGGATCTTCTCTTCCTCGGTGCGGTGATTCTGCTCGCCGCGCTCGGGCTCGTGTTCGTCTATTCCGCAAGCTGTTATAACGCGGAGGTCCAGTACGGAGACCGCTTTTTCTTCTTCAAGAAACAGCTTGTCGGGTTTCTTTTCGGGCTTGCGGCGCTCGTCGGGATCTCCTTTGTTCCCTACGGAAAATTCAGAAGGGCGGGGCTTCCCGCCCTCATCCTTTCCCTGATCCTTCTCGCTCTCGTCTTTGTGCCGGGACTCGGGAAGAGTAACTACGGCGCGACGCGCTGGATCGGGTTCGGCTCCTTCACCATCCAGCCGTCCGAGATCGCAAAATACGGCTTTATCTTCTTTACGGCGGGTTATTTTGCGAAGGATCCCGCGCGCATGCGTTCTTTCAAAGGCATTTTGCCCGTGCTTGCGGCGGGAATCGCGATCTGCGTCCTCATCATGCTCGAGCCGAATATGTCGGTCACGATGTGCGTGGGGGCGATCATGATCGGCATGATCTTTTTGAGCGGCGCCTCGTGGAAGAGCCTTTTGTGTATCTGCATTCCCGTGCTTTTGGCGGTTCCCGCGCTTATCATTGCCGAGCCGTACAGGCTCAAACGGCTCTCCGCCTATCTCGACCCTTGGGCGTCGCCGCGGGGGGAGGGGTACCAGCTCATCCAATCCCTCTATGCGCTCGGCAACGGGGAATTCTTCGGTGTTGGGCTGTTCAAATCGCGGCAGAAGTTCCGCTTTCTTCCCTTTGCGGAAAGTGATTTCATCCTCGCCGTCATTGCGGAAGAAGTGGGCTTTTTGGGTGTTCTCGCGCTCTTTGTTCTCATCGGGTTTGTCGTCTGGCGGGGATTCAGGATCGCAAGGAATTGCGAGAGCTTCTACGGTTATATGCTCGTCTCGGGGATCACGCTCGCCTTTGCCGTGCAGTCTGCGCTCAACGCCCTCGTAGTCAGCGGAACGATCCCGCCCACGGGACTTCCGCTCCCGCTCATCTCGGCGGGGAACACTTCGCTCATCGTCACGATGGCGGGGATGGGGATCGTCTACGGCGTGTCAAGGCACAACGAGAGGCGAAAAATTCATAAGATGTACAAGTAAATGCGGCGCCCGTAAGACGGGTTTTTCCGCATTTTTCAGAAATACATGAGGAGATAACCATGGATAAATTTATCATAGACGGGGGTAGGCGGCTCTTTGGCAGCGTCAAGACGCAATCGGCGAAGAATTCCGTCCTTCCGCTCTTTGCGGCGTCCGTTCTGACGGATAAACAAGTCACGATCTGTGAAACGCCTGCGATCGCCGACGCCTTCTGTATGGCGCAGATTTTGAGGGAACTCGGTGCGGAGGTGCGCTTTGAGGACGGAAACGTCGTCATTGACAGCTCCAATGCCCACAGCCACATCATATCCTCGGTTCTCACGCGGGAATTACGCTCTTCCGTCTTTATGCTCGGATCCCTTCTCACAAGGTTCCGCCGCGCCGTCATTGCCTATCCGGGCGGGTGCGACATCGGGCTTCGTCCCATCGATCTGCATCTGAACGCACTCAAACGGCTGGGCGTGGATATCGTCGAGCGGGACGGCTACATCTATTGCGAATGCGAAAAACTGAAGGGCGCGGAGATTGCCATCGATTTTCCCAGCGTTGGGGCGACGGAAAACATCATGCTGGCGGGGGTGAAAGCCGAAGGAAGAACGGTACTTCAAGGGGCGGCAAAGGAACCCGAGATCGTCGATCTTCAGAATTTTCTCAACAAAATGGGGGCGAAGATCAGGGGCGCGGGAACGGACGTCATCGAGATCGAGGGCGTCGGATCCCTCGGCGGCGTTACATATACTCCCATCAAAGACCGCATCGAAGCCGGGAGCTTCCTCATCGCCTGCGCCATTTGCGGCGGCGAAGTGGAAGTGGAGGGGGTCTCGGGCGAGAATCTCGGCATGCTTTTACATAAATTACGCGAAAACGGTTGCAAGATCCATACAAAAAATGATAAAATAAGACTGTCGAGTTACGGCAGGCTCAAATGCAACCGCCGCATCGAGACGATGCCTTTCCCCGGATTCCCGACCGATCTGCAAGCGCAGATCACGGCGCTCAATACCGTCTGCGAGGGCGGGGCGCTCATCGTCGAAAATCTGTTTGAAACGCGCTTCAAATATGTCCCCGAACTCCAGAAGATGGGGGCAGACATCGAAGTGCGCGGACGGACGGCATTTGTGAGAGGCGTCAAGGGGTTGCACGGGGCGAGCGTGACGGCGGGGGATCTCCGCGGCGGCGCCGCACTTGTGATTGCCGCACTTGCGGCGGAGGGCGTCTCGGAAGTGCTCGACCTTACCCATATCGACAGGGGATATTCCGATCTCGAGGGCAAACTTCGCTCCCTCGGGGCACAGATCGAAAGAGTGCGCATGTAGGGCGCACGGGAGGTACCGATGAAGAAGCGGGTGCTGATCACGACCGTCGTTTCCTTTTTGCTCCTTGCCGCGGCCATTGCGGCAGGGCTCAACGCCGTTTTTACGGTCACATTGGTACAGACGGACTTTCTCGTCTACTCTGCGGATGGCGAGAGCGATGCGGCGTCGCTCAAAACGGAGCTCAACAAATATGTCGGTTCGAGCACGGCCTTCCTCGATCTTGAAGAAGTGCGCGGGGTGGTGGAAGCGTACCCCTGCATGAAGGTGGAAAAGATCGAAAAGAAGTTTCCCTCCACGGTGGAGATTTCGGTCAGCGAGCGTCGGGAGGCGTTTGCGGTCGCCGGCGGGGAGGGATATGCCGTTCTCGCGGAGGA